>NZ_RJNU01000010.1:0-80291 GCF_003942695.1 Streptococcus mitis | reverse complement strand
GATGATATAATAAAGAATTTTGAAGATGAAGGAGTATGTTATAGCAAAAAAACTTTAGGGAGCTTAACTAGATTTACTATTTATAATGATTCTAGTATGAAGAAAATAAAGTATTTGATTATCGTGGAAAATGATTTTATAGCTTCGATAAATTTTATACAGAGCGTCAATTATCATGATCTGGAAAAGATTTTATTGCAGTTAAATGTAGATATTTCTAAGTAGAACAATTAGTATTGTTTCATCACGAATTAAATGGGATTAGGATATGGAAATCAAAAAACACTTTGGAGTCTATGCTGTTTGCTTTGAAAATGGGAAGTTACTCTGCATTGAAAAAACGAGGGGCCCTTATCAACATCGTTATGATTTACCCGGAGGCAGTCAGCAACTTGGTGAAGGATTGACGGAAACGCTGATTAGAGAAGTTATGGAAGAGACAGGATTTACTGTTAGAAGCTATTCCAATCCTCGAATCTACGATGTTTTCGTCAGGGAAGAGTTAACAAATTTTACTGTTCACCATATCATGGCATTTTATGATATTGAGGTCAACGAGAAGGAAGCTCAAGTTACGATTTCGGAAGCTGTCTCTGATGGTGCGAATGATTCACTCGGATATATTTGGATGGATATTCAGAAAATCACAGAAGAAAATGCATCGCCATTAGTCTTGAAGGTCAAGTCTGAATTATTAGGATTTCCAGAGCTGGACAAGACCTTGTATATGAATTGGAAGGTGAATGATGAGAAACCAACTTGTCCTTAGTGGAGAACAAATTGTTGAAAAAGTGTATCCTCAGTTATTGCACCACGTCGGTATGATTCGTGGAGAATACTTACTGAGAGAGCTCAATCAAAATATCTTGTTATCAAGTTGTCAGCAATTTGTAAAAGATTATCTAGATACCATTTGCTCCTTGTACTCAGATGAAGAAGTCTGGTATCGTTTTTCAGAATTAACGAATACAGAAGCTAATTGTCTAAAGGGGACTAAAGAGTATTTTGATGAAAATCATCCCTTGTTTGGATATAGAGGGATAAGGCGTTTGCTGGCGTGTCCGAATGAATTTCAGGCTGAGGCACATGTCGTTACAGAAGTTTATCAAACAAATCCCAATCTGTCTGTTATTTTTCCTTTTGTCAATGATGCCGAGCAGTTAAAACAAGCTATTACAGTATTACGTCAGCATGGTTTTACTGGGAAAATCGGCACAATGATTGAATTACCGTCAGCTTATTTTGACTTGGACAGAATAATAGAAACGGGTATTTCAAAGATTATAGTTGGAATGAATGATTTGACTTCTTTTGTTTTTGCGACTGTGAGAAACAGTCAATGGCATGATATGGAAAGTCCAATAATGTTAGATATTCTGAGAGATATGCAGGATAAAGCAAGTATGAAAAAGATTGACTTTGCTGTAGCAGGCTATCTGAATGATTCTTTCATACAAAAAATGAATCAGATGGGTATAAAGTGCATTATCCACTACAGTTCTATTCCAGAGATTTTTGATTTAGAGATTGATCATCCAGACCACCTCAAACGTGTAAAAGAAGAAAGTAAAAAATTACAAAGGAGCAACCCATGACACCTCAAGAAATGTGGAATGCATACAAGAAAATCAATCCCTCGATTGGAGATGAGATAGATGCCTGGGCTTTTGGAGTGGAAGCTGATCTCTTGGCCGACTTGGTTCTAAGAGGCGAAAAGACAGCAACTGCCTCGGCCTATGACCTCTACGCACTAGAAGACGAACCTCTTCCACAAGAAGGGACCTTCGATGTCATTTTAGATAGTCAAAATCAGGCTATCTGCATTGTCGAAATTACCAAGGTTTCCGTTCAGCCCTTTCATCAAGTTTCTGCTGACCATGCCTACAAGGAAGGGGAGGGGGATAAATCTTTAGCCTATTGGCGCCAGGTTCATGAAGATTGTTTCACCGAGTGGCTGAGGGAGGCAGGACTGACTTTCACACCTGACAGCAAGGTTGTTTTAGAAGAATTTCGCAAGGTCTATCCACAGTAGATCGCTAGAAGGAAGAAAGTTTTGGAAATCACCGTCCAATCCTTTTTTCTTAAGCAAAACATGATATAATAAGTTTGTTTGAAGTAAGAGTAAAACTCTTAAACTTAGAATAGGAGAAAACTATGCAAGCAGTTGAACATTTTATTACGCAATTTGTTCCTGAACATTATGATTTATTTTTGGACTTGAGTCGTGAGACCAAGACATTTTCTGGGAAGGTGACCATCACTGGTCAAGCGCAGAGTGACCGTATTTCCCTTCACCAAAAAGACTTGGAAATCGCTTCTGTAGAAGTTGCGGGTCAAGCTCGTCCATTTACAGTTGACCATGAAAATGAAGCCCTTCATATCGAATTGGCTGAGGCTGGTCAAGTTGAATTGGTCATCGCCTTTTCAGGAAAAATCACAGACAACATGACAGGGATTTACCCTTCTTATTACACAGTTGATGGTGTCAAGAAGGAAGTCTTGTCTACTCAGTTTGAAAGCCATTTTGCGCGTGAAGCCTTCCCATGTGTGGACGAGCCTGAAGCCAAGGCTACTTTTGACCTCGCTCTTCGTTTTGACCAGGCAGAAGGTGAAGTGGCCTTGTCAAACATGCCTGAGATTGATGTGGAAAACCGAAAGGGAACAGGCATCTGGAAGTTTGAAACAACACCTCGCATGTCTTCTTACTTGTTAGCTTTTGTTGCAGGTGATTTGCAAGGGGTAACGGCTAAAACTAAAAACGGTACCCTCGTAGGTGTCTACTCAACCAAAGCTCACCCACTATCTAACCTTGATTTCTCATTGGACATCGCCGTTCGCTCGATCGAGTTTTACGAAGATTACTACGGAGTTAAGTACCCAATCCCTCAATCACTTCACATCGCCCTGCCTGACTTCTCAGCTGGTGCTATGGAAAACTGGGGTCTTGTGACCTACCGTGAAGTTTACTTGGTTGTAGATGAGAACTCAACCTTTGCTAGCCGTCAACAAGTTGCCCTAGTTGTAGCACATGAGTTGGCCCACCAATGGTTTGGGAACCTCGTGACTATGAAATGGTGGGATGACCTTTGGCTTAATGAAAGCTTCGCTAACATGATGGAATACGTCTGTGTGGATGCCATCGAGCCAAGTTGGAATATCTTTGAAGACTTCCAAACAGGCGGTGTTCCAGCGGCGCTTAAACGCGATGCGACTGATGGTGTTCAGTCTGTTCACGTTGAAGTAAAACACCCAGATGAAATCAATACCCTCTTTGATGGAGCTATCGTCTATGCCAAAGGAAGCCGTCTCATGCATATGCTTCGCCGTTGGCTCGGAGATGCTGATTTTGCTAAAGGCTTGCATGCTTACTTTGAAAAGCACCAGTACAGCAATACCATTGGTCGTGATCTTTGGAATGCCCTTGGTCAAGCATCGGGACGTGATGTTGCAGACTTCATGGATTCTTGGTTGGAACAGCCTGGTTATCCAGTTCTCACTGTCAAAGTTGAAAATGACGTCTTGAAGATTTCGCAAAAACAATTCTTCATCGGTGAGCACGAAGACAAGAACCGTCTCTGGGTTGTACCACTCAACAGCAACTGGAAAGGCCTACCAGATACACTTGAAACTGAAAGTATCGAAATCCCCGGCTATGCTGCTCTTCTTGCTGAAAACGAAGGAGCCCTTCGTCTCAACACTGAAAATACAGCCCACTATATTACAGACTATCAAGGAGACTTGTTAGATGCTGTTCTTGCTGACTTAGTTGAGCTTGATAACACAAGCAAACTACAAATCGTTCAAGAACGTCGTTTGCTTGCTGAAGCAGGGCACATTTCTTATGCTGACTTGCTCCCAGTCCTTAATAAACTTGCTAAGGAAGAGTCTTACCTTGTTGTTTCAGCTGTTTCTCAAGTGATTTCTGCCCTTGAGCGCTTTATCGATGAAGGAACAGATGTTGAAACAGCCTTCAAATCACTAGTTGCTAAATTGGCTCGTCATAACTATGACCGTCTTGGCTTTGAAGCTAAAGACGGAGAATCAGATGAGGATGAATTGGTTCGTCAGTTGGCTGTTTCTATGATGATTCGCTCCAATGATGCAGAAGCTAGTCAAGTCGCTAGCCAAATCTTTGCAGCTCACAAGGAGAATCTTGCAGGCCTTCCAGCAGCTATCCGTGCACAAGTTCTCATCAATGAGATGAAACACCATGAGACCAAGGACTTGGTCGCAACTTATCTGGACCTCTACACTCATGCCACAGATGCTGTTTTCAAACGCCAGTTGGCAGCTGCTCTAGCCTACAGTACAGATGCTGACAATATCCAAACCTTGATTAGTTCGTGGAAGGATAAGTTTGTTGTGAAACCACAAGACTTGTCTGCTTGGTATTACCAGTTCCTAGATCATCAAACAACTCAAGAAACTGTTTGGGTATGGGCGCGTGAAAACTGGGAGTGGATCAAGGCAGCTCTTGGTGGGGATATGAGCTTTGATAGCTTTGTTATCCTACCTGCCCATGTATTTAAGACAGAGCAACGCTTGGCAGAGTACAAGGAATTCTTTGAGCCACAACTCTCTGACCTTGCTCTTAGCCGTAACATTCGCATGGGGATCAAGGATATCGCAGCGCGTGTTGATTTGATTAAGCGTGAAAAAGCAGCAGTCGAAGCTGTTGTAGCCCAATATGCCAAAGCGTAATTCATTCGAAATGTAAACAAAAACTCAACTTTCTATCTGTAAACCAGAGAGAGTTGAGTTTTTTTTAAGGCAATTTTGGTATAATAATCATAACAAGGAGGAGTTTCTGATGATAAAGATCTTATTAGTAGAAGACGACTTAGGCCTGTCAAACTCAGTATTTGACTTTTTAGATGATTTTGCAGATGTCATGCAGGTTTTTGATGGAGAAGAAGGTCTCTACGAAGCAGAAAGTGGCGTTTATGACTTGATTCTGCTTGACCTGATGTTGCCTGAAAAAAATGGCTTCCAAGTCTTAAAAGAGTTGCGCGAAAAAGGAATTACGACACCAGTCCTTATCATGACTGCCAAGGAAAGTTTGGATGACAAGGGACATGGTTTTGAGTTGGGAGCGGATGACTATCTGACCAAACCTTTCTACCTAGAAGAACTCAAAATGCGGATCCAAGCCCTTCTCAAACGTTCAGGTAAGTTTAACGAAAACACCTTGACCTATGGAGATATTGTCGTCAACCTTTCAACGAATGAAGTGAAAGTGGAAGATACTCCTGTGGAACTACTTGGAAAAGAGTTTGAGTTATTGGTTTACTTCCTTCAAAATCAAAATGTTATTCTTCCTAAGACGCAAATTTTTGACCGTCTATGGGGATTTGATAGCGATACGACGATTTCCGTTGTAGAAGTCTATGTCTCAAAAGTTCGTAAGAAATTGAAGGGAACAGCCTTTGCTGAGAATCTTCAAACCTTGCGTAGTGTCGGGTATATTTTAAAAGATGTTCAATAAACTAAAAAAAACATGGTATGCAGATGATTTCAGCTATTTCATTCGAAACTTTGGAGTGTTCACCCTGATCTTCTCTGCTATGACCTTGATTATCCTCCAGGTCATGCACTCGAGTCTCTACACTTCTGTAGATGAAAAACTCCAAGCCCTTAGTAGCAGTCCCCAAGCGGTTATCCAGTTATCCCTGAATCGGGCAACTGAAGAAGTCAAAGATATTCAACCAGCAACAGCGGATGCCAGCAAGGCTGAAATCAAGCCCAATGTCAGCTCCAATACGGAAGTCTTGCTCTTTGACAAGGATTTTAATCAGCTCTTACTGGGCAATCGCTTTTTAGGCTTGGACAAGATCAAACTGGACAAGAAAGAGTTGAATCACATTCGCCAAATCCAAGTTGTCAATAGCTACGGTCAGGAAGAAACTTACCGAATGATCTTGATGGAAACCAATTCGTCCACCGTTTCAAGCAATGTCAAATATGCGGCAGTCTTGATCAATACCAGCCAGCTTGAGCAAATCAGCCAAAACCACGAGCATTTAATTGTTGTAGTGATGGCTAGTTTCTGGCTTCTGTCTTTAATTGCCAGTGTTTACCTAGCACGTGTCAGTGTCAAACCCTTGCTGGAAAGCATGCAAAAGCAGAAGTCCTTTGTTGAAAATGCGAGTCACGAACTGAGAACACCTTTGGCCGTTTTACAAAATCGTTTAGAGACTCTCTTTCGAAAACCAGAAGCGACGATCATGGAATCCAGCGAAAGCATTGCTTCTAGCCTCGAAGAAGTTCGCAACATGCGCTTCCTCACGACCAATCTTCTCAACCTTGCACGTCGCGATGATGGAATCAAACCAGAAATAGCAGAAGTTTCTCCGCAATTCTTTAAAACAACTTTTGCTAACTATGAGCTGATTGCTTCTGAAAATGATCGTGTTTTTGACTATGAAAATCGGATTTATCGTCCCTTCATGACTGATCAGTTGCTCCTAAAACAGCTCATGACCATCTTATTTGACAATGCCATCAAGTATACCGAAGAAGATGGGAAAATTGAGTTTGTGGTTTATGCTACAGATCGCCACCTCTATCTAACAGTAACGGATAATGGAATTGGAATCTCAGCTGCTGACAAGAAGAAAATTTTTGACCGCTTTTACCGTGTAGACAAGGCGAGAACCCGTCAGAAAGGTGGCTTTGGCCTTGGATTATCTTTGGCTAAGCAGATCGTAGATGCCTTACGAGGAACGATTAGTGTAAAAGATAACAAACCTAGAGGAACAATTTTTGAAGTTAAGATCGCTATTCAATCTCCTTCAAAACGTAGGAATAAATAAAAAAGGCAGTTTTATAACTGTCTTTTTCGATAACTTGAAAAGAGGTTGGTAGTAGTAGCAACCTTTATTTTGAAAATTTTCGTTTCATCATCTTTCGTTGAAGTTGTAAAAGTGCGAAGCTTGTTCCCATAGCAGCAATAAATGATAAAGCTGTGTTCAATTTTAAGGCTAAAAAGATAAAGCTAAAAAGCACCATAAAAATACAAAAACAAGCGATATTTACAAAAAATAAAATCTCTTTTAGGCTAGAGCCAACAGGGGCTTCAGGTGTATAGTCTTGATAAAGCGGAGTTTGTTTCGATTCTGGAATTTGCTCAAACTCATAAGCTTCTAATTTTCTTGCGGGCATGATTCTCTCCTTAACAGTACCTAACTATTTTATCATTTTTTATGCAGAGGATTGTTACAGAATGGTTACAAAACTACTAAAGTCTCTTATCATCTTCTAAGTCACTCTTCTTGACACCCACTAGAGAAAGTGATAACATGGATGCTACACTTAAAACAGATGACCTGACTTTCTCTATTATAAATATACTGAGAAAGGAAAGGATAACTTATATAAATTGATAGCAAGCTGAGGCTTTTTCCTAAGATGATTTGTTGAGTTGCTACCTTGATTCATTTTAAAATAATAGGTAGGAGTTGTTTTGAATGGATGATAAGACAGAAATTCTGTCTATTGGATTGGGTGGCCTTCTTGCTACCTCTGGGGAAAGTTAAAGGAGATAAGCATGTATCTTGCTATCAAAGAGATATTACGAAACAAACTTCGATATAGTATGATCTTAACGACCATTTTTCTTATCGCTTTTATGGTCTTTTTTATGACCAGTCTAGCTCTTGGTCTTGTGCGAAACAACCGAGCAGCTATTGATAATTGGCAAGCAACGGGTGTCGTTTTATCCGACTACGCAAATGATAACTTGACAGCATCCTTTATTCCTGAAAAGGACTACAAGGACAAGAGTTCTGAAGAGGCTGCTCCATTGGGCTATATGTTCGCTGTAACCAATCTAGTCGATGGTAGTGAAAAGGTCAATGTTTCCATTTTTGCTCAAGACTGGGACTCTTTTATCTCTCCTAGTTTGACGGAGGGTCGTTATCCTGAAAAAGATGATGAGGTTGTCGTGGATCAGTCTTTTGAGAACTATGGGATGAAGCTAGGTGATGCCATTCAGCTCAATGGAAGCGAGGCAAGTTACAAGATTGTAGGCCTGACTCAAGGAAATAAATTTTTCACCGAGCCTGTTGTCTTTACGAGTCTGACAACTTATTGGACCTTACAAGGAACCTTGAAAGCCAATCGTTCCATCTCTGCTTTGGTATTGAAAAATGATATAGAAGTGGTCGGGGATGGACTGAAACAGATTTCCATTCCAAAAATGATTTCGAAAATTCCTGGTTACACACCTCAGGTTAATGTATTTTCAGGGATGATTCTTGCTATGATTGTCATCACTGGCTTGATTGTGGGGATTTTTGTTTATATCATTACCATCCAAAAACTAGGACTATATGGAATAATGCGGGCTCAGGGTATACAGATCAAAACCATTGTATGGTCTCTTTTCTGTCAAATCTTCCTCCTAGCCGGTATGGGGATTGGATTAGCATTGCTGGCAATCGGAGGAGTGATTTTAGTCTTACCAGCTACCTTCTTTTTCTACCCAAGTTGGATAGCTTACTCTGTCCTAAGTTTGGTAATTTGCTTGATGGCCCTTCTAGGTGGTGTCATTTCACTTCCACGCTTGTTAAAGGTGGACCCGATTACTGCGATTGCAGAGTGATAAGGAGAATAGTATGACAGCATTGATTGAAATGACTCAAGTGACAAAAACTTACGGAGAAGGAAAGATGAAAGTCGTAGCCCTGCATGAGACGAATTTTCAGCTAAATGCGGGAGAGTTCGTAGCTATCGTTGGGCCTTCAGGCTCTGGAAAGACGACCTTTCTAACAACTCTAGGACAACTTCAGGAAGCATCGAGTGGAAAGATTCTAGTCAAAGGGAAGGAAACAGGCAGTTTAACGGAGAAGGAAAAAACAGATCTCCGTTTTAGAGAGTTTGGTTTCATTCTTCAGGCTTCAAACTTAATTCCTTTTCTAACGGTCAAGGAACAGCTGGATTTGATAGACGGACTAGATAAGGGAAAAAATAGTAAAAGTGACCGAAAAGAGCTGTTTGACTTGTTGGATTTGGAAAAAGTAAAAGATCAGTATCCCAAGGCTCTATCGGGTGGCGAACGTCAGCGTGCCGCGATTGCTAGAGCGCTCTATAACAATCCAAGTATTGTGCTTGCAGATGAGCCGACAGCCAGTCTTGACACTGAGCGTGCCTACCAAGTAACGGAGATGCTGGCTGCCATTGCCCATGAACAAGGCAGAGGAGTTGTTATGATTACGCATGATACTCGTCTTCTTGATAAGGTTGACCGTATTTATGTCATGAACGATGGCCACCTAGTTGAAGAAACACATGCATAAAATAGAGTGAATGGTACAAGTTACTGTTCACTTTTTGATTGGGAAAGATAGAAATAAGTTTAACTTTTTGTGAAACTCTCAGTACCCATAGCTGATTTTTGAGAAATGTGGTATAATTTTTCTTATGGAAAAGATTATCATTACAGCAACTGCTGAAAGTATTGAACAAGTTAAACAACTGCTCGAAGCTGGCGTAGACCGTATCTATGTCGGTGAGAAAGATTTTGGTCTTCGTCTGCCAACGACCTTTAGTCATGACCAATTGCGTGAAATCGCTAAGCTGGTTCATGATGCTGGTAAGGAATTGATCGTTGCAGTCAATGCCCTCATGCACCAAGATATGATGGATCGTATCAAGCCTTTCTTAGACTTTTTGGAAGAAATCAAGACAGACTACATTACGATTGGGGATGCAGGTGTCTTTTACGTAGTCAACCGCGATGGTTATTCATTTAAGACCATCTACGATGCTTCAACCATGGTAACTAGCAGTCGTCAGATAAATTTCTGGGGACAAAAAGCTGGCGCATCTGAGGCGGTTTTGGCGCGTGAAATTCCATCGGCTGAACTCTTCAAAATGCCAGAGATTTTGGAAATTCCTGCTGAAGTTTTGGTTTACGGAGCTAGTGTTATTCACCATTCTAAACGTCCGCTCTTGCAAAACTACTATAACTTTACGCATATCGATGATGAAAAGACCCGTAAGCGTGACCTTTTCTTGGCTGAACCAAGTGACCCAGAGAGCCACTACTCCATCTTTGAAGACAATCATGGGACCCACATCTTTGCCAACAATGACCTTGATTTGATGACTAAATTGACAGAATTAGTGGAGCATGGTTTTACTCACTGGAAATTAGAAGGTCTCTATACTCCAGGTCAGAACTTTGTTGAGATTGCGAAACTCTTTATCCAAGCGCGTAGCTTGATTCAAGAGGGTAACTTTAGCCATGACCAAGCCTTCTTGCTGGATGAAGAAGTGCGTAAACTTCACCCTAAAAATCGCTTCCTTGATACAGGATTTTATGACTACGATCCTGATATGGTTAAATAGGACATCAAAACCCGAAATAAAAATGTTCGGGTTTTTCTAGTGTATCCATGAAATAAAAACGGATACATGTTATAATAGAAGTAGCTCTTTTATGGAGGTGTTTGAGTGGAAAATCTGAAGAAAATGGCAGGTATCAAGGCTGCTGAGTTTGTCAAGGATGGCATGGTTGTCGGACTGGGAACGGGTTCTACTGCCTATTATTTTGTAGAAGAAATCGGTCGTCGTATCAAGGAAGAAGGATTGCAGATTACAGCTGTAACGACTTCTAGTGTGACTAGTAAACAGGCTGAAGGGCTTAATATCCCACTCAAGTCTATTGACCAAGTAGACTTTGTCGATGTGACAGTCGACGGGGCGGATGAAGTGGATAATCAGTTTAATGGAATCAAAGGTGGTGGTGGTGCCCTTCTGATGGAGAAGGTTGTCGCAACGCCCTCAAAAGAATATATTTGGGTAGTGGATGAAAGCAAGCTAGTCGAGAAACTGGGTGCTTTTAAATTGCCAGTAGAAGTGGTTCAGTATGGCGCAGAACAAGTCTTTCGTCGTTTTGAACGTGCTGGCTACAAACCAAGTTTCCGTGAAAAAGACGGCCAACGTTTTGTGACCGATATGCAGAATTTTATCATTGACCTTGCCTTGGCTGTCATTGAAGATCCAATTGATTTCGGACAAGAATTGGACCATATCGTTGGTGTTGTAGAGCACGGCTTATTCAATCAAATGGTGGATAAGGTCATCGTTGCTGGACGAGATGGAGTTCAGATTTTAACTTCAACAAAAGCAAGATAACTAAAATAATAAGGAGATACACTATGTCAAAATTTAATCGTATTCACTTGGTTGTATTGGATTCTGTGGGAATCGGTGCTGCACCAGATGCCAATAACTTTGTCAATGCAGGGGTTCCAGATGGAGCTTCTGACACATTAGGACACATTTCAAAAACAGTTGGTTTGAATGTCCCAAACATGGCTAAAATCGGTCTAGGAAATATTCCTCGTGAAACTCCTCTTAAGACTGTAGCAGCTGAAAGCAATCCAACTGGATATGCGACAAAATTGGAAGAAGTATCTCTTGGTAAGGATACTATGACTGGACACTGGGAAATCATGGGACTCAACATTACCGAGCCTTTCGATACTTTCTGGGACGGATTCCCAGAAGAAATCTTGACAAAGATCGAAGAATTTTCAGGACGTAAGGTCATTCGTGAAGCCAACAAACCTTACTCAGGAACGGCTGTTATCGATGATTTTGGACCACGTCAGATGGAAACTGGAGAGTTGATTATCTATACTTCAGCTGACCCTGTTTTGCAAATTGCTGCCCACGAAGACATTATTCCTTTGGATGAATTGTATCGTATCTGTGAATACGCACGTTCAATCACCCTTGAGCGCCCAGCCCTTTTAGGACGTATCATTGCCCGTCCTTATGTAGGTGAACCAGGTAACTTCACTCGTACGGCAAACCGTCGTGACCTGGCAGTTTCACCATTTGCTCCAACCGTTCTCGATAAACTCAATGAAGCGGGTATCGATACTTATGCTGTTGGTAAAATCAACGATATCTTTAATGGTGCTGGTATCAACCATGACATGGGCCACAACAAGTCAAACAGCCATGGAATTGATACACTATTGAAGACCATGGGTCTTGCTGAGTTTGAAAAAGGATTCTCCTTCACAAACTTAGTTGACTTTGATGCCCTTTACGGCCACCGCCGCAATGCTCATGGTTACCGTGATTGCTTGCATGAGTTCGATGAACGCTTGCCTGAAATTATAGCTGCCATGAGAGAGAATGACCTTCTCTTGATTACTGCGGACCATGGAAATGACCCAACCTATGCAGGAACTGACCACACTCGTGAATATATCCCACTTTTAGCTTACAGTCCTTCCTTTAAAGGAAATGGTGTCATTCCAGTTGGACATTTTGCAGATATCTCAGCGACAGTTGCGGATAACTTTGGTGTTGAAACTGCCATGATTGGGGAAAGTTTCT
Source organism: Streptococcus mitis (assembly GCF_003942695.1). Classification (GTDB taxonomy): domain Bacteria; phylum Bacillota; class Bacilli; order Lactobacillales; family Streptococcaceae; genus Streptococcus; species Streptococcus mitis_BD. Next base: position 67,934 of record NZ_RJNU01000010.1, on the reverse strand, counting down.
TAGATAAATTGGTATAAGATGAAACGCTATGCTTTACTGGTAAGGGGCATTAATGTCGGTGGGAAAAATAAGGTTGTCATGGCGCAACTTCGTCAAGAACTGACAGAGTTGGGACTGGAAAAAGTTGAAACCTACATCAACAGTGGCAACATTTTCTTTACTGCGACAGCTCCCAAAGCCAAATTGGTTGAAAAGTTAGAGGCTTTCTTTGAAGTCCATTATCCATTTATTCAGAGCTTTTCTTTGCTGAGTCTAGAGGACTTTGAAGCGGAACTTGAAAATCTGCCTGAATGGTGGACCAAAGATTTGGCACGAAAGGATGTCCTCTTCTACACGGAGGGCTTGGGTGTTGCTCAAGTCATTGAGAAAGTTGAAAGTTTGGAACTGAAAGATGAAGTGGTTCATTTTGGAAGACTTGGGATTTTCTGGGGGAAATTCTCTGAAGAATCCTACTATGCAACTGCCTATCACAAGCACTTGCTCAAGATGCCTTTTTATCGCAGCATCACCATTCGCAATGCAAAAACCTTTGATAAAATCGGTCAAATGCTAAAAAATAATAAAGGAGACACATAATGACATTTTTAGATAAAATCAAGGAAACAGCTGCTTTCCTGAAAGAAAAGGGAATATTAGCGCCTGAGTTCGGTCTAATCCTCGGATCAGGACTTGGAGAATTGGCGGAAGAAATCGAAAATCCAGTTGTAGTAGACTATGCAGATATTCCAAACTGGGGCCGTTCGACAGTAGTCGGACACGCTGGTAAATTGGTATATGGAGAGCTTGCAGGTCGCAAGGTCTTGGCTCTTCAAGGTCGTTTCCATTTCTACGAAGGAAATCCTCTTGAAGTCGTGACTTTCCCAGTACGTGTGATGAAAGTTCTCGGATGTGAAGGTGTCATTGTAACCAATGCAGCTGGCGGTATTGGATTTGGTCCTGGTACCTTGATGGCTATCACAGACCATATCAACATGACGGGTCAAAATCCATTGATGGGTGAAAACTTGGATGATTTTGGTCCACGTTTCCCTGATATGTCTAAAGCCTACACACCAGAATACCGTGCTACTGCCCATGAAGTGGCTAAAAAACTCGGTATCAAGCTTGATGAAGGTGTCTATATCGGTGTAACCGGTCCGACTTATGAAACACCAGCAGAAATTCGTGCCTATAAGACATTGGGTGCAGATGCAGTTGGTATGTCCACTGTTCCTGAAGTTATCGTAGCAGCCCACTCAGGCTTGAAAGTTCTAGGAATTTCATGTATCACTAACCACGCTGCTGGTTTCCAAGAGGAACTCAACCATGAGGAAGTGGTTGAAGTAACAGAGCGTGTCAAAGGTGATTTCAAAGGCTTGCTTAAAGCTATTCTTGCTGAATTGTAATGTCATGAGAGTTCACTTTATTTTACATGAAACATTTGAGATTCCGGGTGCTTATCTAAATTGGGCTCTGGAACGAGGCCATCACATTACATCAACAAAGGTTTATGAAAAAGAACCTCTTCCTGAAACAATTGACGGAATTGATTTTCTGATTGTTATGGGTGGTCCTCAATCACCTGATGAGGATAGAGAAAACTTCCCATACTATGACCCTAAGGCTGAGCTTGCTTTTATGAAAGAAGCAATTGCCGCAGATATCTATATCGTTGGTGTCTGTCTTGGTGCTCAGCTCTTGTCTGTTGCCTATGGTGCGAAGTATGAACATAGTCCAGAGCGCGAGATCGGCGTTTATCCTGTGACATTGACGATGGAAGGTCTAACAGATCCTCATGTCAGCTTGTTCGGAGAAACCTTAGAAACCGGCCACTGGCACGGTGATATGCCAGGGCTGACAAAGGATGCTGTTGTTCTTGCGACGAGTCAAGGTTGTTCACGTCAGATTATTCGCTTCAGTCCGAAACATTATGCCTTTCAGGCCCATTTGGAATTTGATCCCGAAGCAGTAGAACTCTTAATTACTGCGGATGGTGAGGAGCAATTAAGAGAGCAAAGTGAAAAGTTTTCTTTTGTTCAAACACCAGAAGAATTACGTGGAAACGATTACTCTGAAATGAATGCAAAACTGTATGCATTTTTAGATTCGTTGGTAAACTAGGAACTACAGAAAGGCAGAGTATCTGAGTTATAGTCAAACTCGAGCTAACTGTTTTGCGAAATATTTAATTTTAAAATCAAGAAAGAAAGGATGGGTAAACCGTATTTGCTGAACTGAATACGGGCGGAGAACTGTGTAAAAAAGATAAACTGTCTAGCATCTGCGATGCTTCGTCAGTTTCCTATTTTTACTTTGTTCTCTGTCGCTATCCTAAATATACAAAAAGAAAGGTAGAGCAAGGTGTTCTGATTTGAACACGAGCTATTCTCCTATTTATCATCAAAATTAAGAAAGAAAGGAATTGAACCCACCCTAAAAGCAGTGGGAAAAAGATAGTTGGTCTAGCGAGCATCGCTCACTGCGCCCAACTCCTATTTTCCCTTCGCTTTTTGACGGGTTTGGTATCTTATATTATGTCTATCCATATTGCTGCTAAGCAGGGTGAAATTGCTGATAAAATTCTTCTTCCTGGGGATCCTCTTCGTGCGAAATTTATTGCGGAGAACTTCCTTGAAGATGCTGTTTGTTTTAACGAAGTGCGTAACATGTTTGGCTACACTGGTACTTACAAGGGTCACCGTGTATCTGTCATGGGAACTGGGATGGGGATGCCATCCATTTCGATTTATGCGCGTGAGTTGATTGTGGACTACGGTGTGAAGAAATTGATCCGTGTGGGAACTGCTGGTTCTTTGAATGAAGATGTCCACGTACGTGAATTGGTCTTGGCGCAAGCAGCTGCAACCAACTCAAACATTATCCGCAACGACTGGCCACAGTATGATTTTCCACAAATTGCAAGTTTTAATTTGTTGGATAAGGCCTACCATATCGCCAAAGAACTCGGTATGACCACCCACGTTGGGAATGTTTTGTCATCAGATGTTTTTTATTCAAACTACTTTGAAAAAAACATCGAGCTTGGTAAATGGGGAGTCAAGGCTGTGGAAATGGAAGCGGCAGCCCTTTACTATCTTGCTGCCCAACACCACGTCGATGCACTTGCTATCATGACCATTTCTGATAGCTTGGTCAATCCAGATGAAGACACCACTGCAGAAGAACGCCAAAACACCTTCACCGATATGATGAAGGTTGGTTTGGAAACCTTGATTGCAGAGTAAAATGTAAAAGAAAATCCTGATTTCAAATGGAATCAGGATTTTTTCATGGATGCGATTTTTTCTGGGTCTGGTGTAACGCGGAGGGTCTTTTGTCCTGTGTAGGTTACAAAGCCAGGTTTGCCACCAGTTGGTTTGTTGAGTTTCTTGACTTCAATCATATCCACTTGCACCAGATTTGACAAGCGCCCTTTGGAGAAGTAGGCAGCCAGTTCGGCCGCATCTGTCTTGACTTCGTCAGAAGGATCAAGATTTCCTGAGATGACGACATGGCTTCCAGGGATGTCCTTGGCATGGAACCAAAGTTCCTCCTTGCGAGCCATTTTAAAGGTTAGCTCTTCATTTTGCAAGTTGTTTCGACCAACATAAATGATGGTTTTGCCATCGCTTGCTAGATACTGTTCTGGTTTTTTGCGTTTCTGAATTTTCTCTCGCTGTCTTCTACGGATAAAGCCTGTTTGGATTAATTCTTCACGGATTTCAGCGATTTCTTCCAGTCCAGCTTGGTTGAGCACAGTCTCGACGCTTTCCAGATAGAGAATGGTTGCCTTGGTTTCCTCAATCAGCTCAGTAAGGTATTTGACAGCTTCTTTGAGTTTCTGGTAACGTTTAAAGTAGCGTTGGGCATTCTGGCTGGGAGTCAAGGCCTTATCAAGCGCAATCGTGATAGGCTGATTAGTGTAGTAGTTGTCCAAGGTAACCTGATTTTGGTCATTAGGCACTTGGTGGAGGAAGGTTGTCAGCAATTCACCTTTTTGGCGAAATTCCTCAGCATTGTCTGTCGCTAGTAACTCTTTTTCTTGTTTTTTAAGCTTATGTCGATTTTTCTGAAGTTCATTTTCAACACGACGAATCAGTTCGCTGGCTTGCTGTTTGACGCGGTCTCGTTCAGCCTTGTCCTTATAGTAGGTGTCCAGCAAGTCAGAAAGGCTGGCAAAAGGCTCTCCCAGCTGATTTGCAAAAGGAACTGGACTGAAGGAAGTCTCAGTCAAGAATGGCTTGGTTTCTTGACCGAAAAAGTTACGGAAAGTGGATAGTTTGTCACTAACCAATAAACTTTCCAGTTCGTTTGCCGTATCTCGTCCTAGACCTTGAAAGAGGCTTTGAAGATTTTTTGCTGTTAGTTCCTGTGTTTGCAGGATTTCAAAGAGCTTCTCATCCTTGATAGTAAAAGGATTGAGAGACTCGGTGCTTGGCGGAGCGATATAGGTCGATCCTGGAAGCAAGGTGCGGTAACTATTTTGTGAAAAGCCGACGTGTTTGATGACTTCGAGGATTTTATGGCTACTTTTATCCACGAGGAGAATATTACTGTGTTTGCCCATGATCTCGATAATCAAGGTAGCCTGGATATGATCGCCAATCTCGTTTTTATTAGAAACCGTGATCTCCACGATACGGTCGTTTTCGACTTGCTCAATCGACTCAATCAGGGCACCCTGCAAATACTTTCTCAAAACCATGATAAAAGTGGAAGGTTGGGCTGGATTTTCAAAAGTCGTTTGGGTCAGCTGGATGCGCCCAAAAATGGGATGGGCAGAGAGGAGCAGGCGATGGCTTTGGCGATTGCTGCGGATTTGCAAGACCAACTCTTGTTCAAAAGGCTGATTGATTTTCTGAATGCGACCATTGACCAACTCTCTTCGCAATTCCTCAACCATGTGGTGTAAAAAAAATCCGTCAAATGACATCGTTCTCTCCTTGTGATTGTATTCCATAGTATTATATCAAAAAGGTAGGATAAAATCATGGAAATGTGGTATAATAAAGCCAAGTAAAGAGAAACGAGAAGTACATGTATATTGAAATGGTAGATGAAACTGGTCAAGTTTCACAAGAAATCTTGCAACAAACCCAAGAAATTTTGGAATTTGCAGCCCAAAAAATAGGAAAAGAAGACAAGGAGATGGCAGTCACTTTTGTGACCAACGAGCGTAGCCACGAACTCAATCTCGAGTACCGTGATACGGATCGTCCGACAGATGTCATTAGCCTTGAGTATAAACCTGAGTTGGATATTGCCTTTGACGAAGAGGATTTGCTTGAAAATCCTGAATTGGCAGAGATGATGTCTGAGTTTGATGCCTATATTGGGGAGCTTTTCATCTCTATCGATAAAGCGCATGAGCAGGCTGAGGAATATGGCCATAGCTTTGAGCGTGAGATGGGCTTCTTGGCAGTACACGGCTTTTTACATATCAACGGCTACGATCACTACACTCCGGAAGAAGAAGCGGAGATGTTCGGTTTACAAGAAGAAATTTTGACAGCCTATGGACTCACAAGACAATAAACGAAAATGGAAAAATCGTGACCTGGTATCCAGTTTAGAATTTGCCATCACAGGGATTTTAACTGCTATCAAGGAAGAACGCAATATGCGCAAACATGCAGTGACGGCACTAGTAGTCATCCTTGCAGGTTTTGTTTTTCAGGTGTCACGAATCGAATGGCTCTTTCTCCTAATGAGCATTTTCTTGGTAGTAGCGTTTGAGATTATGAACTCTGCTATTGAAAATGTGGTGGATTTAGCCAGTCACTATCACTTTTCTATGTTGGCAAAGAAAGCCAAGGACATGGCGGCAGGTGCCGTGCTGGTGGTCTCTCTTTTTGCTGCAGTGACAGGTGCACTTATCTTTCTCCCGCGCATTTGGGATATACTATTTTAAACAATAAGAGGAAATTATGACTTTTAAATCAGGTTTTGTAGCCATTTTAGGGCGCCCCAATGTTGGGAAGTCAACCTTTTTGAATCACGTCATGGGGCAAAAGATTGCCATTATGAGTGACAAGGCGCAAACAACGCGCAATAAAATCATGGGGATTTACACCACGGATAAGGAACAAATCGTCTTTATTGATACACCGGGGATTCACAAGCCAAAAACAGCTCTTGGAGATTTCATGGTGGAATCTGCCTACAGCACCCTTCGTGAAGTGGATACTGTTCTATTCATGGTGCCAGCTGATGAGCCACGTGGTAAGGGGGACGACATGATTATCGAGCGTCTCAAGGCTGCCAAGGTTCCTGTCATTCTGGTGGTGAATAAGATTGACAAGGTTCATCCTGATCAGCTCTTGACTCAGATTGATGACTTTCGTAATCAAATGGACTTTAAGGAGATTGTTCCTATCTCAGCCCTTCAGGGAAATAACGTTTCTCGACTAATCGATATTTTGAGTGAAAATCTGGAGGAAGGGTTCCAGTATTTCCCAGCTGATCAAATCACAGATCATCCTGAGCGTTTCTTGGTTTCAGAAATGATTCGTGAGAAGGTTCTTCATTTGACGCGCGAAGAAATTCCCCACTCAGTTGCCGTAGTAGTCGACTCTATGAAGCGGGATGAAGAGACAGACAAGGTTCATATCCGTGCAACCATCATGGTCGAGCGCGATAGTCAAAAAGGGATTATCATCGGTAAAGGTGGCGCTATGCTCAAGAAAATTGGAACCATGGCTCGTCGTGATATCGAACTCATGCTAGGGGACAAGGTTTTCCTAGAAACCTGGGTCAAGGTCAAGAAAAACTGGCGTGATAAAAAGCTAGATTTGGCTGACTTTGGCTATAATGAAAAAGAATACTAAGTAGAGGTGGGCTCATGCCTGCTTCTTGTTTTTACAGAAGGGGGATTTATGCCTGAATTACCAGAGGTTGAAACGGTTCGTCGTGGCTTAGAAAAATTGATCTTGGGAAAGAAGATTTCTAGTGTAGAGATTCGTTATCCCAAGATGATTAAGACGGATTTGAAAGAGTTTCAAAAAGAACTAGCTGGTCAAGTAATTGAGTCAATGGGACGCCGTGGAAAATATTTGCTTTTTTACCTAACAGACAAGGTCTTGATTTCTCATTTGCGGATGGAGGGAAAGTATTTTTACTATGCAGACAAGGTCCCTGAACGCAAGCATGCCCATATTTTCATCCAGTTTGAGGATGGCGGTACTCTTGTATATGAGGACGTACGCAAGTTTGGTACCATGGAACTATTGGCGCCTGACCTTTTGGAAACTTACTTTATTTCTAAAAAACTAGGGCCTGAGCCAAAAGAGCAGGACTTTGATTTGCAGGTCTTTCAAACTGCTCTAGCCAAGTCTAAAAAGCCTATCAAATCCCATCTCCTAGACCAGACCTTGGTAGCTGGTCTTGGCAATATCTATGTGGATGAGGTCCTCTGGCGAGCTCAGGTTCATCCAGCTAGACCTTCCCAGACTTTGACGGTAGAAGAAGCGTCAGCCATTCATGACCAGACCATTGCTGTTTTGGGGCAGGCAGTTGAAAAGGGCGGTTCCACCATTCGGACCTATACCAATGCCTTTGGGGAAGATGGAACCATGCAGGATTTTCATCAGGTCTATGATAAGACTGGACAAGCATGTTCGCGCTGTGGGACAGTGATTGAGAAAATCCAGCTTGGCGGACGTGGAACCCACTTTTGTCCAACTTGTCAAAGGAGGGACTGATGGGAAAAATCATTGGAATCACAGGAGGAATTGCCTCTGGGAAGTCAACTGTGACAAATTTCCTAAGAGAGCAAGGTTTTCAAGTGGTGGATGCTGATGCAGTCGTCCATCAGTTACAAAGACCTGGTGGGCGTCTTTATCAGCTCTTAGTTCAGCACTTTGGGCAGGAAATTATCTTAGAAAATGGAGAACTCAATCGCCCTCTCCTGGCTAGTCTCATCTTCTCAAACCCTGAAGAGCAAGAATGGTCTAAGCAAACCCAAGGAGAGATTATTCGTGAGGAATTGTCTGCACTAAGAGAACAGTTGGTTCAGACAGAAGCGATTTTTTTCATGGATATTCCTCTGCTTTTTGAGCAGAACTACGCCAACTGGTTTGATGAAACATGGCTGGTCTATGTGAACCGTGATGTTCAGGTGGAACGTTTCATGAAACGGGATCATCTTTCTAAGGAAGTAGCAGAGTCTCGTTTGACCGCCCAGTGGTCTTTAGAAGAAAAGAAAAAATTAGCGAGTCATGTTCTAGACAACAATGGCAGTCGTGATCAGCTTGTGGCTCAAGTAGTGAAGTTACTTGAAGGAGGAGATAGCTGTGCAAGAGATTAGTTGGAAAGATAATCTTCGTGTCGCCTGGTTCGGTAGTTTTCTAACGGGAGCCAGTATTTCCTTGGTCGTCCCTTTTATGCCTATCTTTGTAGAGCAGTTGGGAATCGAGAGTGACCAAGTTGCTTTCTATGCTGGATTATCCATCTCAGTTTCGGCCGTTTCAGCAGCTTTGATTTCTCCTATCTGGGGTATTCTTGCTGACAAATATGGTCGAAAACCCATGATGATTCGAGCTGGGTTTGCTATGACCATCACCATGGGAGGCTTGGCCTTTGTTCCAAATATCTATTGGTTAATCTTTCTTAGATTACTAAATGGCGTATTTACAGGTTTCGTACCGAATGCGACAGCTTTAATAGCCAGTCAAGTCCCCAAGGATAAGTCTGGCTATGCTTTGGGGACTTTATCAACTGGAGTAGTAGCTGGGACCCTAACCGGCCCCTTTGTAGGTGGCTTGATTGCTGAAATTTTTGGTATCCGCAATGTCTTTTTATTGGTGGGTGCTTTCCTATTTTTAGCTGCAATCCTAACCATTTTCTTTATCAAGGAAGATTTTCAACCAGTAGCTAAGGAGAAGGCTATCCCGACGAAAGAATTATTTTCTTCTTTCAAGTATCCTAGGCTTTTAGTAAACCTATTTTTGACCAGCTTTGTCATTCAATTTTCAGCTCAATCAATTGGCCCCATTCTCGCTCTCTATGTTCGGGACTTAGGGCAGACTGAAAATCTCCTCTTTGTATCAGGATTGATCGTATCCAGCATGGGATTTTCTAGCATGATGAGTGCTGGAGTGATGGGAAAACTAGGAGATAAGGTGGGAAATCATAGACTTTTAGTTGCAGCGCAGATTTATTCAGTCATCATTTACCTTCTTTGTGCCCATGCAACCAGCCCCCTTCAACTTGGCTTGTATCGTTTTCTCTTTGGTTTGGGAACGGGTGCTCTGATACCAGGTGTTAATGCATTACTTAGTAAGATGACTCCCAAAGTAGGCATTTCAAGGATTTTTGCCTTTAATCAAGTCTTTTTCTACCTTGGGGGTGTTGTTGGTCCCATGACTGGTTCAGCAGTAGCAGGGCAATTCGGCTACCACTCTGTTTTTTATGCGACAGCAGCCTGTGTAGCTCTCAGTTGTTTATTTAACTTAGTTCAATTTAGATCATTATTAAAAGTAAAGGAAATCTCGTGCGAGTAAAAATCAATCTCAAATGCTCCTCTTGTGGCAGTATTAATTACCTAACCAGTAAAAACTCCAAAACCCATCCAGACAAGATTGAGGTTTTAAAGTATTGTCCCAAGGAAAGAAAAGTAACCCTACATCTTGAATCTAAGTAGAATTTATGGTAAAATAATAGGGATTTTAAGGAGTTTGATATGTACAACCTATTATTAACCATTTTATTAGTATTATCTGTTGTGATTGTGATTGCGATTTTCATGCAACCAACTAAGAACCAATCCAGCAATGTATTTGATGCCAGCTCAGGTGATTTGTTTGAACGTAGTAAGGCGCGTGGTTTTGAAGCTGTGATGCAACGTTTGACAGGTATTTTAGTCTTTTTCTGGCTAGCCATTGCCTTAGCATTGACGGTATTATCAAGTAGATAAGAAATGGGCGAGACTAGGTCTTAGCCTATTTTTATTTTTAATGACACTTATAAAGTTATCAATCAAAAAAATTATAAAAATCTAGAAAGAAAACATGAAAGATAAAATTAAAGAATATTTGCAAGAGAAGGGGCGAGTGACGGTAAATGACCTGGCTCAGGTTCTCGGAAAGGATGGATCCAAGGATTTCCGTGAGTTGATTAAAACCCTGTCTCTGATGGAAAGAAAGCACCAGATTCGTTTTGAAGATGATGGTAGCCTTGCCTTGGATCAGAAGAAGAAACATGAAATCACCCTCAAAGGGATTTTTCATGCCCATAAAAATGGCTTTGGTTTTGTCAGTCTAGAAGGGGAAGAGGACGATCTTTTTGTAGGAAAAAACGATGTCAACTATGCCATTGATGGCGATACCGTTGAGGTGGTCATCAAGAAAGTCGCTGACCGTAACAAGGGAACTGCTGCCGAAGCCAAAATTATTGATATTCTAGAACACAGTCTGACAACTGTTGTCGGGCAAATCGTTCTGGATCAGGAAAAGCCCAAGTATGCGGGCTACATTCGTTCAAAAAATCAGAAAATCAGCCAACCCATCTATGTTAAGAAACCAGCTATCAAGTTGGAAGGTACTGAGGTTCTCAAGGTCTTTATCGATAAATACCCAAGTAAGAAACATGATTTCTTTGTTGCTAGTGTCCTTGATGTGGTGGGGCACTCGACTGATGCTGGGATTGACGTTCTTGAAGTCTTGGAATCCATGGATATTGTCTCAGAATTCCCAGAAGCTGCTCTCAAGGAGGTTGAAAGTGTGCCGAATGCTCCATCAGAGAAGGATATGGAAGGTCGTCTTGATTTGAGAGATGAGCTTACCTTCACCATTGACGGCGCAGATGCCAAGGACTTGGACGACGCAGTTCACATTAAGCCTTTGAAAAATGGCAATATGGAACTCGGAGTTCACATCGCGGATGTTTCCTACTATGTGACAGAGGGTTCTGCACTTGACAAGGAAGCCCTTAACCGCGCGACTTCTGTTTATGTGACAGACCGTGTAGTTCCAATGCTTCCAGAACGACTGTCAAATGGTATCTGCTCTCTCAATCCTCAAGTAGATCGCTTGACCCAGTCTGCTATTATGGAAATTGATAAACATGGTCGTGTGGTTCATTACACCATTACCCAAACGGTTATCAAGACTAGTTTCCGTATGACCTATAGCGCTGTCAATGACATCCTGGCTGGCGACGAGGAAAAAAGACAAGAGTTTAAGAAAATTGTTCCTGGTATCGAACTCATGGCCAAGCTTCATGAAAGGCTAGAAAACATGCGTGAGAAACGTGGAGCTCTCAATTTTGATACTAATGAAGCTAAGATTCTAGTGGATAAAAAAGGCAAGCCTGTGGATATCGTTCTTCGCCAACGTGGCATTGCAGAGCGGATGATTGAGTCCTTCATGTTGATTGCTAACGAAACGGTTGCCGAGCACTTCAGTAAACTGGACCTACCTTTCATTTATCGGATTCACGAGGAGCCCAAGGCTGAAAAAGTTCAGAAGTTTATTGATTATGCTTCGAGCTTTGGTTTGCGGATTTATGGGACTGCCAGTGAGATTAGCCAGGAGGCGCTTCAAGACATCATGCGTGCTGTTGAGGGAGAACCCTATGCGGATGTATTGTCCATGATGCTTTTGCGTTCTATGCAGCAGGCTCGTTATTCTGAGCATAATCATGGTCACTATGGACTAGCTGCGGACTATTACACTCACTTTACCAGCCCAATTCGTCGTTATCCTGACCTTCTTGTTCATCGGATGATTCGTGACTATGGACGTTCCAAGGACGTAGCCGAGCATTTTGAACAGGTTATTCCTGAGATTGCTACCCAGTCTTCTAATCGTGAGCGTCGTGCCATCGAGGCAGAGCGTGAAGTCGAAGCAATGAAAAAGGCTGAGTACATGGAAGAATACGTGGGCGAAGAGTACGATGCGGTTGTGTCTAGCATCGTTAAATTCGGTCTCTTTGTCGAATTGCCAAATACAGTCGAAGGATTGATTCACATTACCAATTTGCCTGAATTTTATCATTTTAATGAACGGGATTTGACTCTTCGTGGGGAAAAATCAGGAACAACTTTCCGTGTAGGACAGCAAATTCGAATTCGAGTTGAAAGAGCGGATAAGATGACAGGTGAGATTGACTTCTCTTATATCCCAAGTGAGTTTGATGTCATCGAAAAAGGTTTGAAACAAGCTGGGCGCAAAGACAGAGGTCGTGGTTCAAGTCGTCGTTCAGACAAGAAGGAAGACAAGAGAAAATCAGGGCGCTCAAATGATAAGCACAAGCATTCACAAAAGGATAAAAAGAAAAAAGGCAAGAAACCTTTTTACAAGGAAGTAGCTAAGAAAGGAGCCAAGTATGGCAAAGGGCGAGGGAAAGGTCGTCGCACAAAATAAAAAAGCGCACCACCACTATACAATCGTAGATACGCTAGAGGCAGGAATGGTCCTGACCGGAACTGAAATCAAGAGCGTTCGAGCAGCTCGAATCAACCTCAAGGACGGCTTTGCCCAAGTAAAAAATGGGGAAGTCTGGCTGAGCAATGTTCATATCGCCCCTTACGAAGAGGGGAATATCTGGAATCAGGAACCAGAACGACGTCGTAAACTCCTGCTCCATAAGAAGCAAATTCAAAAATTGGAACAGGAAACCAAAGGAACAGGAATGACCCTTGTTCCCCTCAAAGTCTATCTCAAAGATGGCTATGCCAAGCTTCTTTTAGGACTTGCCAAAGGGAAACATGACTATGACAAACGGGAGTCAATCAAGCGTCGTGAACAAAACCGTGACATCGCGCGCGTGATGAAAGCTGTAAACCAGCGTTAAGAAGAGGAAGTAAAATGGAAAAACTAATTGCCTATAAACGGATGCCCTTGTGGAATAAACAAACCATGCCAGAAATTGTCCAGCAGAAACACAATACCAAGGTCGGGACTTGGGGAAAAATCACTGTCTTGAAGGGGGCACTCAAGTTTATTGAGTTGACTGAAGATTGTGAGGTGCACCTCTTTGAGGCAGGTGCAGACAACCCTATGGCGCAACCGCAAGCCTGGCACCGAGTAGAGGCCGCAACAGACGATGTAGAGTGGTACTTGGAGTTTTATTGTAGACCCGAGGATTACTTTTCTAAAAAGTACCAGACTAATCCAGTCCATTCAGAGGTCCTAGAGGCCATGCAGACGGTAAAACCTGGAAGAGCCTTGGATTTGGGTTGTGGTCAAGGGCGTAACTCTCTCTTTCTCGCACAGAATGGTTTTGATGTGACAGCTGTTGATCAAAATGAACTATCTCTGGAAATCTTGCAAAGCATTGTGGAGCAAGAGGATCTCGACATGCCTGTAGGACTATATGATATCAATTCAGCCAGCATTAGCCAAGCCTATGATTTTATCGTTTCAACAGTTGTTCTAATGTTTCTTCAAGCGGATCGTATTCCAGCTATTATCCAAAATATGCAGGAGCAAACTACTGTTGGAGGCTACAATCTCATCGTCTGTGCCATGGATACGGAGGATTATCCTTGCTCGGTTAACTTCCCATTCACCTTTAAAGAAGGAGAACTGGCAGACTACTACAAGGATTGGGAGTTGGTCAAGTACAATGAAAATCCAGGACATCTGCACCGTCGTGATGAAAATGGCAATCGTATTCAACTACGCTTTGCGACCATGTTAGCTAAAAAAGTCAAGTAAATCAAACTTAACTCAGCGAATAGAAACCACTTTGCAAGGTTTCTATTCGTTTTTGTTTGCGTTGGGTGATTGGGACAAGCTTAATTTTATGCTATACTAGAAGTAGGAAATCTGAGCAGTAGAGCTGTATTGCTGTCACTCTCAGCTTAAGAAGTTGTCGATGATGGAGGTGGTCGAATGACGAGTCTTTTGGTGGAATTGTATGATCGGCATGTATTGGAAAAGAATGTCTACCAAGCCTTTATCAGTGATTGTGACGAGATTCTTTTTCTATCTTTGACGAAAATAAGCAATGAAGAGAAACTCTCTCTCCGTCAGTTTATTCTTGATGAGGTGCCCCATATCCAACGAGTGAGCTTTCGTCAGCTATCTTTAGAACAACTAGCGGACCAGTTAGATTATTGCCTAGCAGGTTACGACCAAGTCCTTCTCGATGTTTTTGGAGGAGATTCGCTACTAGCCTTATCCCTCTATCAATACGGCTTGGATCGCCACCTTCCTATCGTTGCCATGGATATCGAGCGGGGAAAACAATACAAGTGGGTAGCTGGTCAGTTGGAAAAAGAAGACTTGGACATTCCTACCCTAAGCATCCAACAGCTGATAGCTTTACGTGGTGGAAAAATGCTCAAATCAAAACGCCCTATCCACTCAGTTCAAGAAATTTCAGCCATCAAAAAATTAGCCAGCTCTGCCATTTCCAATCCCACCCACTGGTACCAAGTGACCCAATTTTTCTCTCTAGCAAAGACCAATGATCTGCATGCTGAAACTGAAAAGATACTGGAAAACAACGGCAAGTATTATCACTATCCAGAATCCTTTATCTCCTTACTTGTGGAAGCGGGGATGCTTTGTATTGAAAGCGAAGACAAGAAACGAGTAGCATACAGCTTTCCAAGTCAAGAAGCTCAAGTCTTTTGCCGCAACAAGGGGCATATTTTAGAGCTGTATCTCTATCTCTTGGCGCTTGAATCTCAGCTGTTTGATGAATGCATGATAGGTGGTGAGATTGATTGGAATTGCATCTTTCCAGAGGCAGACAATGTTCAAAATGAGATTGATGTCATTTTGAGAAAGGGACGCTCGATTACCTTTATCTCCTGCAAGATGACAGATTTATCAGTTGAGGCCATCAATGAGCTAGAAGTCTATGCTAATCATTTTGCTGGAGAGAGTTGCCTCAAGTTGATTGTCTGTACAGGGAAAATCAATCCTGTTTATGCCAATCGCTGTCAGGAATACGGGGTGCTGGTCATTAGAAGTGAGCAGATTCCCAATCTCATTCCCATGCTAAAAAAATATTCTAAGAGACAAAAAAGATAAGAAATAATATCATGAAAGGCTGGAAATCCAGTCTTTTTTATTTTTTTTCGAATAAATGAGAAAAGGAGGTAGACCATGTTTGTAGCCAGAGATGTCAAGGGAAAATTGGTGAATGCCCTCGAAAAAAACGTGCCCAAGCAAGCTTATACTTGTCCAAGCTGTGGGGGCGGACTACGATTACGCCAAGGACAGAGTATTCGAACGCACTTTGCCCATGAAAGGTTAAGGGATTGTATCGCTATTTTTGAAAATGAAAGTCCAGAACACTTGGGCAACAAAGAAGCCCTTTATCACTGGGCCAAGAAAGATAGTCAGGTCGCCTTAGAATATAGTTTGCCCGAGATTCAGCAGGTTGCGGATGTTCTCGTCAATGAGAAATTAGCTCTGGAGGTTCAGTGCAGTCCCTTGTCTCAAAAGCTTTTAGGCGATAGAAGCCAAGGATACCGTAGCCAGGGCTATCAGGTTATCTGGCTACTGGGAGAAAAACTCTGGTTAAAAGAGAGACTTACACAACTGCAAAGGGGATTTCTTTATTTTAGTCAAAATATGGGATTCTATGTTTGGGAACTAGATTTCAAAAAGCAAGTTTTGAGACTCAAATACCTTCTACATCAGGACCTACGTGGCAAGCTTCATTTTCAGGTCAAGGAATTTCCCTATGGCCAAGGAAATCTCTTGGAAATTCTACGATTTCCTTATCAAAAACAAAAACTGCCTCGTTTTGCAGTTGTGCAAGATTCCACTATCTGTCACTACATTCGCCAGCAGTTGTACTATCAAACGCCCTACTGGATGAAGAAACAGGAGGAAGCTTATTATCAAGGAGACAATCTATTAAACCGTCAACTGGACGACTGGTATCCTCAGGTCAGACCGATAGAATCAGGAGATTTTTTGCAGATTGAAATGGATTTGACTAGCTATTATAGAAATTTTCAGGCTTACTATCAAAAAAATCCGAAAAATAATTGCCAAAAGCTCTATCCACCAGCCTTTTATCACTTATATTTCTCAAAAAATGTGGTAAAATAGAAAGGATGGAGGAATCTTATGGTATTACAACGATATGAAATAAATGAAAAAGATACATGGGATCTTTCAACAATCTACCCAACAGACCAGGCTTGGGAAGAAGCCTTGAAAGATTTAACTGAAAAAGTACAAACAGCATCTCAGTATGAGGGGCATCTCTTGGATAGCGCAGACAGTTTGCTTGAGATTACGGAATTCTCACTTGACTTGGAACGCCAAGTTGAAAAGCTTTATGTCTATGCACATATGAAAAATGACCAGGACACGCGTGAAGCCAAGTATCAAGAGTACTATGCCAAGGCTATGGCCCTATACAGTCAGTTAGAACAAGCCTTTTCATTCTATGAACCTGAGTTTATGGAGATTAGCGAAGAGCAGTATGCGGCTTTCCTAAAAGCTCAACCAAAACTCCAAGTTTACAAACACTTTTTTGATAAGCTCTTGCAGAAGAAAGACCATGTTCTTTCACAACGTGAGGAAGAATTACTTGCTGGAGCTGGAGAAATCTTTGGCGCTGCTAGTGAAACTTTCGCTATTTTGGACAATGCGGATATTAGCTTCCCATACGTCCTTGATGACGAAGGCAAGGAAGTGCAACTCTCACACGGTACTTATATTCGCTTGATGGAGTCTAAAAATCGTGAAGTGCGTCGAGGTGCCTATGAAGCCCTCTATGCGACTTATGAGCAATTCCAACACACTTATGCTAAGACTTTGCAGACAAATGTTAAGGTGCAAAACTACCGAGCAAAAGTTCGCAACTATAAGAGTGCTCGCCATGCAGCCCTCGCAGCAAACTTTGTTCCAGAAAGTGTCTATGACAATCTAGTAGCAGCAGTTCGCAAGCACTTGCCACTCTTGCATCGATACCTTAACCTTCGTTCAAAAATCTTGGGTATTTCTGATCTCAAGATGTACGATGTTTACACACCACTGTCTTCAGTAGAATACAGCTTTACTTATGAGGAAGCCTTGAAAAAGGCAGAAGAAGCCTTGGCTGTCTTGGGTGACGACTACTTGAGCCGTGTCAAACGTGCCTTCAGCGAGCGTTGGATTGATGTCTATGAAAACCAAGGCAAGCGTTCTGGTGCCTACTCTGGTGGTTCTTATGATACCAATGCCTTTATGCTTCTCAATTGGCAGGACAATCTAGACAATCTCTTTACCCTTGTCCATGAAACAGGTCACAGTATGCACTCAAGCTATACTCGTGAAACCCAACCTTATGTTTACGGAGATTACTCTATCTTCTTGGCTGAGATTGCCTCAACGACCAACGAAAATATCTTGACAGAGAAATTGTTGGAGGAAGTAGAAGACGATGCAACTCGCTTTGCTATCCTTAATAACTTCTTGGACGGTTTCCGTGGAACAGTCTTCCGTCAAACTCAATTCGCTGAGTTTGAACATGCCATCCACCAAGCAGACCAAAATGGAGAAGTCTTGACAAGTGATTTCCTCAATAAACTCTATGCTGACTTGAACCAAGAGTACTACGGACTCAGCAAGGAAGACAATCCTCAGATCCAGTACGAATGGGCACGCATTCCGCACTTCTACTATAATTACTATGTATACCAGTATTCGACTGGTTTTGCGGCTGCTTCAGCCTTGGCTGAGAAGATTGTCCATGGTAGTCAGGAAGACCGTGACCGCTATATCGACTACCTCAAGGCTGGTAAGTCTGACTATCCGCTCAATGTTATGAGAAAAGCGGGTGTTGATATGGAAAAAGAAGACTATCTTAACGATGCCTTTGCAGTCTTTGAACGTCGCTTGAACGAGTTTGAAGCCCTTGTTGAAAAATTGGGACTAGCTTAAGATGGTAGAGTCTTATAGTAAAAATGCCAATCACAATATGCGACGTCCAGTCGTCAAGGAAGAAATCGTAGAACTCATGCGCCAGCGTCAAAAGCAGGTGACAGGTTCCTTGAAAGAATTGGAAGTCTTCGCTCGCAAGGAAAACATTCCCATTATTCCCCATGAAACGGTCGCTTACTTTCGATTTCTCATGGAAAGTCTGCAGCCTAAGAATATTTTGGAAATTGGGACGGCGATTGGCTTTTCAGCCCTCTTGATGGCGGAACATGCGCCAAATGCCAAGATTACAACGATTGACCGTAATCCTGAGATGATTGGCTTTGCCAAGGAAAACTTTGCCCAGTTTGACAGTCGTAAGCAAATCACTCTCTTAGAGGGAGATGCAGTCGATGTTTTATCTACTCTGACAGAAACTTATGACTTTGTCTTTATGGATTCGGCCAAGTCCAAGTACATCGTCTTTCTACCAGAAATCCTCAAACACTTGGAAGTCGGTGGAGTGGTTGTCTTGGATGATATTTTCCAAGGAGGCGATGTTGCCAAGGATATCATGGAAGTCCGTCGTGGCCAGCGCACCATTTATAAAGGTTTGCAGAGACTTTTCGATGCAACTTTGGACAATTCAGGTCTAACAGCGACTCTAGTTCCGCTCGGGGATGGGATTCTCATGCTGAGAAAAAATGTAGCAGATGTCCAACTTCCTGATAGTGAATGATTTTTAGAAAAATTTAAGACAATTTAGTAAAATAGAGAAGGTAACTTACCATAAAAGGAGTAAACATGAAGAAAAAACTATTGGCAGGAGCCATTACCTTATTATCTGTAGCGACTTTGGCTGCTTGTTCAAAAAGTTCTGAAGGGGCTGACCTCATCAGCATGAAAGGTGATGTCGTTACTGAGCATCAATTTTATGAACAAGTCAAAAACAATCCAACTGCACAACAAGTCTTGCTTAATATGACCATCCAAAAAGTATTTGAAAAACAATATGGTTCAGAAGTGACTGACAAAGAGGTGGATGATGCCGTTGCTGAGGAACAAAAGAAATACGGCGATAGCTACAACAGCGTACTTCAACGTGCGGGTATGACTCCTGAGACTCGTAAAGCTCAAATTCGCACAAGTAAGTTGGTCGAATTGGCAGTTAAAAAAGCAGCAGAAAATGAATTGACAGACGAAGCTTACCAAAAAGCTTTTGAGTCTTATACACCAGATGTAACAGCTCAGATCATCCGTATGGATAATGAAGACAAAGCAAAAGAAGTGCTTGAAAAAGCAAAAGCAGCAGGAGCTGATTTTGCTCAGTTGGCAAAAGACAACTCAAATGATGACAAGACAAAAGAAAATGGTGGCGAAATCACTTTTGACTCGGCTTCTACAGAACTTCCAGAACAAGTCAAGAAGGCGGCCTTTGCCTTGGATGTGAATGGTGTCTCTGATGTTATCACAGCGACTGGAACACAAGCCTACAGTACCCAATACTACATTATTAAGCTAACCAAGAAAACAGAAAAATCATCAAACCTAGATGATTACAAAGAAAAATTGAAAACAGTCATTTTGACGCAGAAACAAAACGATTCATCTTTCGTTCAGAACGTTATCGGAAAAGAATTCCAAGCTGCAAATATTAAAGTGAAAGATCCTGTTTTCCAAAATATCTTTGCCCAATACGTTGGTGGTGCAGACTCAAACTCAAGCAGTAGCTCATCAGCAGAATAAAAAAGAAAATACAAACTTTGTCTTGAAGTTTGTATTTTTTAGTAATCAGTTTCGGCCAAATAGCAAAATTCGAAGGATTGGAGGATAAGAGTTTTTTTCTTTCTGAAAAAATGGTATAATAGCAATCAAAACTAGAAAATAAAACGGAATTAGGAACAGTTTTCTCTGTTTCTATTAGAGTGGTGACATATGAAAATTAGTAAAAGGCACCTATTGAACTATTCCATTTTGATTCCTTACCTCCTTTTATCGATTTTGGGTCTAATTGTTGTTTACTCAACGACGAGTGCTACCTTGATTCAAGAAGGAAAAAGCGCTCTTCAGTTAGCTCGGAACCAAGGAATGTTTTGGGGAGTTAGTTTGGTTTTGATTGCCTTAATTTATAAACTGAAACTTGGGTTTTTAAGAAATGAACGCTTGATTTTTATCGTTATGTTTGTAGAGATGATTCTCCTAGCTTTGGCTCGGCTAATTGGGACACCAGTCAATGGTGCTTACGGTTGGATTTCTGTAGGACCCGTAACGATTCAGCCTGCGGAGTACCTTAAGATTATCATTATTTGGTACCTAGCCCATCGCTTTTCAAAACAGCAAGATGAGATAGCTGTTTACGATTTCCAGGTCTTGACTCAGAATCAGTGGTTACCTCGAGCTTTTAACGACTGGCGTTTCGTTTTACTGGTTTTGATTGGTAGTTTGGGAATTTTCCCTGACTTGGGAAATGCGACCATTCTGGTCTTGGTGTCGCTGCTTATGTACACAGTTAGTGGAATTGCCTATCGTTGGTTCTCGACCATTCTAGCTCTCTTAGCAGGGAGTTCAATTTTAGCCTTGTCTGTCATTCGTCTTGTTGGGATTGAGAAGTTTTCTCAAATTCCGGTATTTGGTTACGTTGCCAAACGTTTCAGCGCCTTCTTTAATCCTTTCAATGACTTGGCAGGCGCAGGGCACCAGCTTGCAAATTCCTACTATGCCATGGTGAATGGTGGCTGGTTTGGACTTGGACTAGGAAATTCTATCGAAAAGCGTGGTTATTTGCCAGAAGCCCATACGGACTTCGTCTTTTCGATCGTCATCGAGGAGTTTGGATTTGTAGGAGCGAGTATGATTTTGGCACTCCTCTTCTTCTTGATTCTGAGAATCATCCTAGTCGGTATTCGAGCTAAGGATCCCTTTAACTCCATGGTTGCTATCGGTGTCGGGGGGATGATCCTTGTTCAGGTCTTTGTCAATATCGGTGGGATTTCCGGTTTGATTCCTTCTACAGGGGTAACCTTCCCCTTCCTTTCACAAGGGGGAAATAGCCTCCTGGTCTTATCTGTAGCCATTGCCTTTGTACTAAATATCGATGCTAGTGAAAAACGTGCCAAACTTATCAGAGAATATGAAGGTCAAACTTCTGTTACTCTATAAGGATTGAATGGAAAGGAAAGTTTATGTCACTTCAAAAATTAGAAAACTATAGCAATAAAGCCGTCGTCCAAGAAGAAGTCTTGATTTTGACAGAGCTATTAGAAGACATTACAAAAAATATGCTTGCGCCTGAGACTTTTGATAAAATCATGCAGTTGAAGGACTTGTCTACAAGCGAAAACTATCAAGGACTCAATAAATTGGTGACCAGCCTTTCAAACGAGGAAATGATCTATATTTCTCGCTATTTCTCAATCCTTCCACTCTTGATCAATATCTCTGAAGATGTGGATTTGGCTTATGAGATCAATCACCAAAATAATGTGGACCAAGACTATCTAGGAAAACTGTCAACAACCATTAAGATGGTGGCTGAAAAAGAAAACGCGGCTACAATTTTGGAGCAGCTGAATGTAGTTCCAGTTTTGACGGCCCACCCGACTCAAGTACAACGCAAGAGTATGCTGGATTTAACCAATCATATCCATACACTCTTACGGAAGTACCGTGATGTCAAACTAGGCTTGATTAATAAAGAAAAATGGCACACCGATCTCCGTCGTTACATTGAAATTATCATGCAAACGGACATGATTCGCGAAAAAAAATTGAAAGTAACCAACGAAATCACCAACGTGATGGAGTACTATCAAAGTTCTTTCTTGAATGCTGTTCCGCGTTTGACGGCTGAGTATAAGAAACTAGCTAAGGAACAAGGTGTCGAGCTCCAACATCCAAAACCGATTACCATGGGGATGTGGATCGGAGGAGACCGTGATGGAAATCCTTTCGTAACAGCGGAAACCCTCAACAAATCAGCCTTGACCCAGTGTGAAGTCATCATGAACTACTATGATGAAAAGATTTATAATCTTTATCGTGAATTTTCACTTTCAACCAGTATTGTGAATGTCAGTGACAAGGTTCGTGAGATGGCGCTGAAGTCTCAGGATAACTCCATTTATCGTGAAAAAGAACTCTATCGTCGTGCCCTCTTTGACATCCAAGCTAAGATGCGGGCAACTAAGACCTATCTTATCGAAGATAAGGATGTTCAACCAAGATATGCTACCGCGGATGAATTTTACCAAGACTTGTTAGCTATCCGGGATTCTCTCCTCGAGAACAAAGGTGAATACCTGATTTCAGGAGAATTTGTCGAGCTGATGCAAGCAGTTGAAATCTTTGGATTCTACCTTGCTTCTATCGATATGCGCCAAGATTCTAGTGTTCATGAAGCTTGTGTGGCAGAATTGTTAGCATCCGCAGGTATCAACGACCATTATAGCGATCTTTCTGAAGATGAAAAATGCGCCCTCCTCTTAAAAGAGCTGGAAGAAGATCCTCGTATCCTCTCAGCAACTCATGCTGAAAAGTCAGAACTTCTTGAGAAGGAACTGTCTATCTTTAAAGCTGCGCGCAAGTTGAAGGATAAACTGGGTGAAAATGTCATTCGTCAAACCATCATTTCTCACGCAACAAGTGTATCCGATATGCTAGAGCTAGCAATCATGCTCAAGGAAGTAGGCTTGGTTGATGCTCAAAAAGCCCGAGTTCAGATTGTTCCTCTCTTTGAAACTATCGAGGACTTGGATCACTCAGAAGAAACCATGAGAAGATATTTCTCTCTTCCTTTAGCTAAAAAATGGATTGCTTCAAAAGATAACTATCAGGAAATCATGCTCGGTTACTCTGATAGTAACAAGGACGGTGGCTATTTATCATCCTGTTGGACCCTTTACAAGGCGCAACAACAACTAACTGCTATCGGTGACGAATTTGGCGTTAAGGTCACTTTCTTCCATGGTCGTGGTGGTACTGTGGGTCGTGGTGGTGGCCCAACTTATGAAGCCATTACATCTCAACCACTCAAGTCTATCAAGGACCGTATCCGTTTGACTGAGCAGGGAGAAGTGATTGGAAACAAATACGGAAACAAAGACGCTGCTTATTATAACCTTGAAATGTTAGTTTCTGCAGCCATTAACCGTATGATTACCAAGAAGAAGAGTGATACCAATACATCAAACCGTTACGAAGCCATCATGGACCAAGTAGTGGATCGCAGCTACGATATCTACCGTGATTTGGTCTTTGGAAATGAACATTTCTATGACTATTTCTTTGAGTCCAGTCCGATTAAGGCTATTTCAAGCTTTAACATCGGTTCGCGTCCAGCAGCTCGTAAGACCATCACTGAAATCGGTGGTTTGCGTGCGATCCCTTGGGTCTTCTCATGGTCACAAAGTCGTGTCATGTTTCCTGGATGGTATGGCGTAGGTTCAAGCTTCAAAGAATTTATTGATCAAGATCCTGATAATATTGAGATCCTCCGTGATATGTACCAAAACTGGCCTTTCTTCCAATCTTTGCTTTCCAATGTGGACATGGTCTTGTCTAAGTCTAACATGAACATTGCCTTCGAATATGCCAAGCTCTGTGAAGATGAAGAAGTGCAAGCTATCTACTACACTATTTTAGATGAATGGCAGTTGACCAAGGACGTTATTTTAGCTATTGAAGGCTATGACGAACTCTTGGCTGAAAACTCTTACCTAAAAGACAGTCTAAACTATCGTATGCCTTACTTTAATATCCTTAACTACATCCAGTTGGAGTTGATTAAACGTCAACGTCGTGGTGAGTTGTCAGCAGACGAAGAAAGATTGATTCATACAACCATTAACGGAATTGCAACCGGTTTGCGTAATTCAGGTTGATATTTTCTAAACTTCCTCTTTTTCTAGGGGAAGTTTTTGAATTATTTAAAAAATTCTAAAAATAGCCTTGACAAGTAGTTGAAAAATGATATAATTTAAACATTCAGAAAGTAATCATTGAAGTTTTTTAGAGAGTCTGTGGTTGGTGGAAACAGATAAATGAAAGTGATGAAAATTGGGCTGAATGTTCTTAAGAATTTGAAATCATAAAAATTCGGTGAGCACACCTTACAGTGCAACTCGTGAATGCGAGAAAGAGCGATAGGGATATTCCCTATAATTGAGGTGGCACCGCGCATCGACGTCCTCACACAAGTTTTTTGTGTGAGGACTTTTTCTATTAGGAGGATGATGATGGAATTTAAACGATGGCGTCGCTTGTTTTGAGTGAAAAGAGTATAGTACAAGTGATTTAAAGGAGAAAAAATATGAAAAATAAACGTTTAATTGGAATTATTGCTGGATTAGTAGTATTAGTAGTGGCTAGCTTGATCTATTCATCTATGAACAAGCCAGCAGCTAAGGTGGAGCAAAAAATTGCTAAGGTTGGTGTTCTTCAATTTGTTAGTCACCCATCCTTGGACTTGATTTACCAAGGGATTCAAGATGGACTAGCTGAAGAAGGCTATAAAGGTGACCAAGTGAAAATCGACTTTATGAACTCTGAAGGCGACCAGAGCAAGGTTGCAACCATGAGTAAACAATTGGTGGCAAATGGAAACGATGTTGTTGTTGGGATTGCAACACCAGCAGCTCAAGGACTTGCAAGTGCTACAAAAGACCTACCAGTTATCATGGCTGCTATTACAGACCCAATCGGTGCTAACTTGGTCAAAGATTTGAAAAAACCAGGTGGCAACATCACGGGGGTATCAGACCACAACCCTGCTGAACAACAAGTAGAGTTGATAAAAACCCTCACACCAAATGTCAAAACAATCGGAGCTCTTTACTCAAGCAGTGAAGATAACTCAAAAACACAGGTAGAAGAATTCAAGGCATATGCTGAAAAAGCAGGTTTGACAGTCGAAACCTTTGCCGTTCCTTCGACTAACGAAATTGCTTCAACTGTTAATGTTATGACCAGCAAGGTCGACGCAATCTGGGTTCCAATTGACAACACCATCGCATCAGCCTTCCCAACAGTTGTATCAAGCAACCAAACAGCTAAAAAACCAATCTACCCAAGCGCAACTGCCATGGTAGAAGCAGGAGGTCTGGCATCTGTAGTAGTTGACCAACACGATCTTGGAGTGGCTACTGGTAAAATGATTGCCAAAGTATTGAAAGGTGAAAAACCAGCTGATACGCCAGTTAATGTCTTCTCAACTGGTAAGTCAGTGATCAACAAAAAACTAGCGCAAGAACTTGGTATCACAATCCCTGAGTCCGTGCTAAAAGAAGCAGGACAAGTGATTGAATAAGGATAAAGGGGGAGTTGGAGACATCTCCCCCCATTTTTACTAAAGAAAGAAATGAGTGAACGATTATGATAGTATCCATTATTTCTCAGGGGATGGTCTGGGCGATTCTAGGTTTGGGAATCTTTATGACTTTTCGAATTTTGAATTTTCCAGATATGACTACTGAGGGCTCTTTTCCTCTAGGAGGAGCAGTGGCTGTAACCTTGATAACACA
This sequence comes from Streptococcus mitis, assembly GCF_003942695.1. Lineage (GTDB taxonomy): Bacteria > Bacillota > Bacilli > Lactobacillales > Streptococcaceae > Streptococcus > Streptococcus mitis_BD. Next base: position 42,625 of record NZ_RJNU01000010.1, on the reverse strand, counting down.
GGGAGTCAATCCATTTTTAGCGACCTTGGCTGCAGTAGGAGCAGGTTGTCTAGCTGGTATGGCGACAGGTCTCTTATATACCAAAGGTAAAATTCCAACTCTCTTATCAGGGATTTTGGTCATGACTTCTTGCCATTCCATCATGCTCATGATTATGGGACGTGCCAATCTGGGTCTTCTTGGAACCAAGCAAATTCAGGATGTCTTGCCTTTTGATTCGGACCTCAATCAACTCCTGACAGGATTTATCTTTGTTGCCCTTGTTATTGGTCTCATGCTCTTTTTCCTAGATACCAAACTAGGTCAGGCTTACATCGCTACAGGTGATAATCCTGATATGGCTCGTAGTTTTGGAATTCATACTGGTCGTATGGAACTCATGGGGTTGGTTCTCTCAAATGGGATTATCGCGCTTGCAGGGGCCTTGATCGCTCAACAAGAAGGATATGCAGATGTTTCTAGAGGAATCGGAGTGATTGTCGTAGGGCTTGCTAGCTTGATTATTGGTGAGGTTTTGTTCAAGAGTTTGACCTTGGCAGAGCGACTCATGACCATCGTAGTAGGGTCTATCGCTTATCAGTTCCTCGTTTGGGGAGTGATTGCTCTTGGATTTAATACAAGTTATCTTCGTTTGTACAGCGCCTTGATTTTGGCAGTTTGCCTTATGATTCCAACCTTCAAAAGCAAATACCTGAAAGGAGTCAAGTTTAGCAAATGACAGCAATTGTAGAATTAAAAAATGCCACCAAAGTCATCACGAATGGCTTTGACGAGGAAAAAATCATTCTGAATGATGTTTCTCTTGAAATTTTCGAACATGATTTCATTACTATCCTAGGTGGAAATGGAGCAGGGAAGTCAACGCTTTTTAACACTATTGCAGGTACTTTACCCTTAACAAGTGGAAGTATCCGTATCATGGGGGAGGATGTGACGCATTTTTCACCTGAAAAGCGGGCTAAGTACTTGTCTCGTGTCTTTCAGGATCCTAAGATGGGTACGGCTCCCCGTATGACGGTGGCGGAAAATCTCTTGATTGCCAAGTTTCGTGGTGAGAAGAGAGGACTCCTTCCTAGGAGACTTTCAAGCCATAGAGAAGAATTTCAGACTACCATTGAAAAAGTGGGAAATGGTCTTGAGAAACATCTCGACACTCCGATTGAGTTTCTTTCAGGTGGACAACGTCAGGCCTTGAGTCTCTTGATGGCAACCTTGAAGCGACCAGAGTTGCTCTTGTTGGATGAACACACAGCAGCCCTTGACCCAAAAACAAGTGTGGCCTTGATGAAACTAACAGATGACTTTGTTAGCAAGGATCATCTGACAGCCTTGATGATTACCCACCATATGGAAGATGCGCTGAAGTATGGCAATCGTTTGATAGTCATGAAGGAAGGTCGTATCATCCAAGACCTCAATAAAGAAGAAAAAGTTAAGATGAAAATTTCAGACTACTATCAATTATTTGAATAGATGAGTTAAATAATCATCAAAAAATAGAGAAGAGAAACTTAGAAACATGCAGATGTTTCTGAGTTTTTTTACCTCCTCTTTCTATCTAGAAAAATAAGGCAAAGAGAATTACGGAAAGCGTATGAAATGGTTTACTTTTTTTCAGAAATAAGCTATACTAGTTTACGTGAAACTATGATAAGATGGAGGTATTGTGTATGGTTGACAAGCAAGTCATTGAAGAAATCAAAAACAATACCAACATTGTGGAAGTCATAGGCGACGTGATTTCTTTACAAAAGGCTGGACGGAACTATTTAGGGCTCTGTCCTTTTCATGGTGAGAAGACCCCCTCTTTCAACGTTGTGGAAGACAAGCAGTTTTATCACTGTTTTGGATGTGGGCGTTCAGGAGATGTCTTTAAGTTTATCGAAGAATACCAAGGCGTGTCCTTCATGGAGGCCGTTCAGCTCTTAGGAGAGCGCGTCGGTATTCAACTAGCCATGCCTGTCCAGTCTCGTCCCCAACAAGCTTCCCCTCATCAAGCTCTATATGATATGCATGAAGAAGCTGCCCGTTTTTACCATGCCATCCTCATGACGACCAAAATGGGAGAAGAAGCAAGGGCTTATCTCTACCAACGCGGATTGACAGATGATGTTCTGAAGCATTTCCAGATTGGGCTGGCTCCAGCAGAGAGAACCTATCTCTACCAACGTTTATCTGATAAGTTTGAGGAAAAGGATTTATTGGATTCGGGCTTGTTTTATCTGTCAGATGGCAATCAATTTTATGATACTTTTTTTGGACGGATCATCTTTCCTTTGACCAATGACAAGGGGCAGGTCATTGCCTTTTCAGGTCGTGTCTGGCAAGAAACTGATACTCAGACTGCTAAGTACAAAAATAGTCGCTCGACTGCAATTTTTAACAAGAGTTACGAATTGTATCATTTGGACAGGGCAAAAAAGGGAACAGGTAAGATTACAGAACTCTACCTGATGGAAGGCTTCATGGATGTGATCGCAGCCTACCGTGCTGGTATAGAAAATGCTGTAGCTTCCATGGGAACAGCCTTAAGCAAGGAGCATGTTGACCACCTCAAACGCTTTACCAAAAAAATTGTTCTCAGCTATGATGGCGACAAGGCAGGGCAGGCAGCAACAGCCAAGGCTTTAGAGGAGTTAAAAAACTTTTCAGTGGAGGTTGTTCGAGTACCTGATGCCATGGACCCAGATGAGTATTTGCAAAAGAATTCTGCTGAAGACCTGGCTTACCTTTTAACCAAGACTCGGATCAGTCCTATAGAGTTCTATATTCACCAACTCAAACCTGAAAATAGTGATAACTTGCAAGCGCAAATCGAATTCCTTGAAAAGATTGCGCCCCTAATCGCCAAAGAAAAGTCTATCACCGCCCAGAATTCTTATATCCACATTCTGGCGGATAATCTACCTTCTTTTGATTACCAGCAGGTGGAACAGATAGTAAATGAAAGTCGAATTGTTCAAAGGCAGGAAAGAGTCAAAGAGGAGCAACCTCCAGCAGCGATTAGTTTACCTGTAACGCGGCAACTGACAGCAGTCATGAGAGCAGAGGCTCATCTCCTCTATAGGATGGCTGAGAATCCAGTTGTTCTAAATGACTACCGATTAAGAGAAGATTTTTTCTTTGATACCCCAGAATTTCAAATTCTTTACGAATTATTAAGTGAGCAGGGAGAAATCGGCTCAGAGGAGCTTTCTCATCAGACGCCTGAGGTTGAAAATGCTTGGTACAACGTGCTTAGTCTGGATTTGCCAGCTGAGATGTTGCCTCAAGAGCTAGCGGAAGTCGAAGCGACTCGAAACCGTGCCCTCCTCAGCAAGGACAACTTAAGAATTAAAAAGAAAGTGCAGGAAGCTAGTCATGTAGGAGATACAGACACAGCCTTGGAAGAATTGCAACGATTGATTTCCCAAAAGAGAAGAATGGAGTAATAATGGCAACAAAACAAAAAGAAGTAACGACATTTGATGTGCAAGTAGCAGACTTTATCCGTAACCACAAAAAAACAGGAACAGCAACAGATGACGAAATCAATTCAAGTCTGGTTATTCCTTTTGCCCTTGATGCAGATGGCATTGAAGACCTTTTGCAACGGATTCAGGATGCTGGAATTTCTATCACAGACAACGAAGGAAATCCAAGCGCGCGTGTGCTTAGTGCAGAAGAAGAGCCAGAACTCAGTGATGAGGACTTGATTGGCTCAACTTCTGCCAAGGTTAATGACCCAGTCCGTATGTATTTGAAGGAAATCGGGGTTGTTCCTCTCTTGACCAACGAAGAGGAAAAAGAATTGGCCCTAGCTGTTGAGGCTGGTGATATTGAAGCCAAACAACGTCTTGCGGAAGCCAACCTTCGTTTGGTGGTTTCGATCGCTAAGCGCTATGTAGGGCGTGGCATGCAGTTTCTTGACTTGATCCAAGAAGGAAACATGGGCTTGATGAAGGCTGTTGACAAGTTTGACTATTCAAAAGGATTTAAGTTTTCTACTTACGCAACTTGGTGGATTCGTCAGGCGATTACCCGTGCCATCGCTGACCAGGCCCGCACTATTCGTATCCCTGTTCACATGGTTGAAACTATCAATAAATTGGTTCGTGAACAGCGAAATCTCCTTCAAGAATTGGGTCAAGATCCTACTCCTGAACAAATCGCTGAGCGTATGGATATGACACCTGACAAGGTGCGTGAAATCTTGAAAATCGCTCAAGAACCAGTATCGCTTGAAACACCGATTGGTGAAGAGGACGATAGCCATCTTGGGGACTTTATCGAAGACGAAGTGATTGAAAATCCAGTGGACTATACAACTCGTATCGTTTTGCGTGAGCAGCTGGATGAAGTCTTGGATACTCTCACAGACCGTGAAGAAAACGTTTTGCGCTTGCGCTTCGGGCTAGATGATGGGAAAATGCGTACTCTTGAGGATGTTGGTAAAGTCTTTAATGTCACTCGTGAGCGTATTCGTCAGATCGAGGCCAAGGCTTTGAGAAAATTGCGCCAACCAAGTCGCAGCAAACCCCTTCGTGATTTTATTGAAGACTAAGAGTGAGGAATAACATGGCTTATACAGAAGAGCAAATTGAAACGATCAAAACACGCATTTTAAATGCTTTGGAAGAAGTCATCGACCCTGAGTTGGGGATTGATATTGTCAATTTAGGTTTGATTTATGAAATTCGTTTTGATGGTGAAACTGGTCACACTGAAATTGATATGACCTTAACAACTATGGGCTGCCCACTGGCTGACCTCTTAACAGACCAGATACACGATGCGATGACAGAGGTGCCTGAGGTAACCAATACCGAGGTTAAATTGGTCTGGTATCCAGCTTGGACGGTTGAAAAAATGAGCCGCTATGCACGTATCGCCCTAGGAATTAAGTAAAGAGTAAGAAAAATGTGAGAGACGATTGGAAAATAGGGTAAATTCCTCTTTTTCCTCTGGTCTCTTCTTTCTTTTGCTGATTTTCTGGAAATAAAATGGTATAATGAATGGTATGGAAAACGAAAAATTGCGTGTCAATATGCTAAGTTCAAGTGAAAAAGTGGCTGGTCAGGGAGTATCAGGAGCCTACCGTGAATTGGTGCGTCTCCTACATCGTGATGCCCAAGATCAGTTAATTGTTACGGAGAATCTTCCTGTGGAGGCTGATGTAACCCACTTTCATACCATTGATTTCCCCTATTATTTATCCACTTTCCAAAAGAAACGCTCTGGGAGAAAAATTGGCTATGTGCATTTTTTGCCTGATACGCTTGAGGGGAGTTTGAAAATTCCATTTTTCTTAAAGGGAATTATCAAACGCTATGTATTTTCTTTTTACAACCGAATGGAACACTTGGTAGTGGTCAATCCCATGTTTATCGAGGATTTGGTGGCAGCTGGTATTCCACGTGAAAAAGTGACTTATATTCCAAACTTTGTAAATAAAGAAAAATGGCATCCACTGCCAGCTGACCAAGTAGCAAAACTTCGTCAGGAAATGGATTTAGCGGAAGATCAGTTTGTCGTAGTCGGTGCAGGTCAGGTTCAGAAACGAAAAGGGATAGATGATTTTATCCGCCTAGCTGAGGAATTACCAGAAATTACATTTATCTGGGCTGGAGGTTTTTCATTTGGCGGGATGACAGATGGTTATGAACGCTATAAAAAAATCATGGAGAATCCCCCTAAAAATCTAATTTTTCCAGGTATTGTTCCTCCAGAGCGAATGCGGGAGCTCTACGCTTTAGCAGATTTGTTCTTGCTACCAAGTTACAATGAACTATTCCCTATGACTATCTTAGAGGCAGCTAGTTGTGAAGCACCGATTATGTTGAGGGATTTAGATCTATACAAGGTCATCCTTGAAGGGAATTATCGTGCGACAAGTGATGTTTCAGAGATGAGAGAAGCCATTCTCGAATACAAAGATCATCCTGAAAAGTTGAAAGACTTGAAAGAAAAAGCTAGAGAGATTTCTAAAGAGTACTCCGAGGAGCATTTACTGGAAATCTGGTTGAAGTTTTATCAGGAGCAGGCAGCTCTAGGCAAGAAGTGAGGTAATCTATGCGAATTGGTTTATTTACAGATACCTATTTCCCTCAGGTTTCTGGGGTTGCGACCAGTATTCGAACCTTGAAGACAGAGCTTGAAAAGCAAGGGCATGCAGTTTTTATCTTTACAACAACTGATAAAGATGTGAATCGATACGAGGATTGGCAAATTATTCGCATTCCGAGTGTCCCTTTCTTTGCGTTTAAGGATCGACGATTTGCCTACCGAGGTTTTACAAAGGCGCTTGAAATTGCCAAGCAGTATCAACTCGACATCATTCATACCCAAACAGAATTTTCACTTGGTTTGTTAGGGATTTGGATTGCGAGAGAATTAAAAATTCCAGTTATCCATACCTACCATACCCAGTATGAAGACTATGTGCATTATATTGCTAAGGGTATGCTAATTCGTCCGAGTATGGTAAAATATTTGGTGCGTGGCTTCCTTCATGATGTAGATGGCGTGATTTGCCCTAGTGAGATTGTGCGAGACCTTCTATCTAAGTACAAAGTCAAGGTTGAAAAGCGTGTCATTCCAACTGGAATTGAGCTAGCTAAGTTTGAACGACCTGAGATCAAAGAGGAAAACTTGAAAGAACTTCGTTCGAAGTTAGGCATTCAGGAAGGCGAGAAAATGCTGCTGAGCCTTTCACGTATTTCTTATGAGAAGAATATCCAAGCAGTTCTAAATGCCTTCGCTGAGGTATTGAAAGAAGAAGATAAGGTGAAGTTGGTTGTTGCTGGAGATGGACCTTATCTGGACAGTCTGAAAGAACAAGCTGTCAAATTGCAAATTCAAGATCAGGTGATTTTTACTGGTATGATCGCCCCAAGTGAAACAGCCTTGTACTATAAGGCTGCAGATTTCTTTATCTCTGCTTCCACTAGTGAGACCCAAGGTTTGACTTATCTAGAGAGTCTAGCCAGTGGAACGCCTGTCATCGCTCATGGCAATCCTTATCTGGATAATCTGATCAGTGACAAAATGTTTGGAACACTTTATTATGGAGAACGAGAGCTTGCGGGCGCTATTCTCGAAGCCTTGATAGCTACTCCTGATATGTCTGAACAAAAGTTGGCGGATAAGTTGTATGAGATTTCGGCTGAGAATTTTGGGAAGCGAGTTCATGAGTTTTATCTCGATGCGATGATTTCAAATAAATTTGAGCAGGAACTACGTGGAGATGAGCCTATGACACAGCGATTCTTAAAAACTATTTTGTACCTACCTCAGCAGGCTGTTTCAGCTCCGGTTAAAGAGTCTAAACGAATATTAAAGGCTTCTAAAAAGCAATTGTCTAGCATCCGAGATTACTGGAGAGATTAGTAAAAATATAGGAGAATAAAAGATGGCGAAAAAATTTATGAGAAGTGGAAGAGACCAAAAAATTGGTGGTGTTTGCGCAGGAGTAGCCCACTATTTCGATATTGATCCTACAATTGTTCGTGTGATTTGGGGTGTTCTTGCCTTTTGTTATGGGGCAGGGATACTTGCTTACTTGATTTTGTGGGCAATTGCACCTGTTTCTAGCGAATATTAAAAAGAGAATCAGAATAGAACAAAGAGAAATAAAAAGGAGTCCAAATGGCTTTTGGAGATAATGGAAAACGTAAAAAAACAATGTTTGAAAAAGTAACGCTTTTTGTCGTGCTAATTATGTTGTTTGTAACCCTTGCTGGTATCTTTGCGACAGCGCTTGGAGCTTTTAGCAGATTCTAAGCAAGTTGCTAAGATAGAAATAATAACTAATGACTGGATTTTCCAGTCCTTTTTAAAGCGAGAAGAAAATATGAGTATGTTTTTAGATACAGCCAAGATCAAGGTCAAGGCTGGTAATGGTGGTGATGGTATGGTTGCCTTTCGCCGTGAAAAGTATGTCCCGAATGGCGGTCCTTGGGGTGGTGATGGTGGACGTGGAGGTAACGTCGTTTTCGTTGTGGACGAAGGCTTGCGTACCTTGATGGATTTCCGCTATAACCGCCATTTCAAGGCTGAATCCGGTGAGAAAGGGATGACTAAAGGAATGCATGGACGTGGTGCAGAAGATCTTCGTGTTCGTGTACCACAAGGAACGACTGTACGTGATGCAGAAACAGGTAAAGTCATTACAGACTTGATTGAGCATGGGCAAGAGTTTATCGTAGCTCATGGTGGTCGAGGTGGCCGAGGAAACATCCGTTTTGCGACACCAAAAAATCCTGCGCCTGAAATTTCTGAGAATGGAGAACCAGGTCAAGAACGTGAGTTGCAACTAGAATTAAAAATCTTGGCGGATGTCGGTTTGGTCGGTTTCCCATCTGTCGGAAAGTCCACTCTGCTTAGTGTCATTACTTCAGCTAAACCAAAAATCGGTGCTTACCACTTTACGACGATTGTCCCTAATTTGGGTATGGTTCGTACGCAGTCAGGTGAATCGTTTGCCGTAGCAGACCTTCCGGGTTTGATTGAAGGAGCTAGTCAGGGTGTCGGATTGGGAACCCAGTTTCTCCGTCATATCGAACGCACTCGAGTTATCCTCCATGTCATCGATATGTCTGCTAGCGAAGGACGTGATCCTTACGAGGATTACCTTGCTATCAATAAGGAATTAGAATCCTACAACCTTCGTCTCATGGAGCGCCCCCAGATCATCGTAGCCAACAAGATGGACATGCCTGAAAGTCAGGAAAATCTGGAAGCCTTCAAGAAGAAATTGGCAGCAAACTACGATGAGTTTGAAGAACTACCAGCTATCTTCCCTATTTCTGGTTTAACCAAGCAAGGTCTGGCTACCCTTTTGGATGCGACAGCTGAATTGTTGGATAAGACTCCAGAGTTCTTGCTCTATGACGAGTCTGATATGGAAGAAGAAGCTTACTATGGCTTTGATGAGGAAGAAAAAGCCTTTGAAATTAGTCGCGATGATGATGCGACATGGGTGCTTTCTGGTGAAAAACTCATGAAACTCTTTAACATGACCAACTTTGACCGTGATGAGTCTGTCATGAAGTTTGCTCGTCAGTTACGTGGTATGGGGGTTGACGAAGCCCTTCGTGCGCGTGGAGCCAAAGATGGTGATTTAGTCCGAATTGGTAAATTTGAGTTTGAATTTGTAGACTAGGAGATTGATATGGGAGATAAACCGATATCATTCCGAGATGCAGATGGAAATTTTGTTTCTGCAGCAGATGTATGGAATGAAAAGAAACTAGAAGAATTGTTTAATCGTCTCAATCCCAAACGTGCTCTTCGATTGGCACGAGAAAAAAAAGGCAATGAGAAGGCTGATAGAGAAGAAAAATAGCCTATCAACATTGATAAAACAAAACCCCGTGATTGTATTCATCACGGGGAATTTTTTAGTCATTGAAGAAAAATGGTGGCGCAAATTTTTTAAGAATTTCAAAGCAAGTCTGTGCTTCTTCAGCGTTTTCACAGATAAGAAGGCAGACATCATCACCACATACGGTGGCAATGATTTGTTTGAAATCAAGTGCATCGAGAACAGCTCCAAACGATTGGGCAAGGCCTGGCAAGGTTTTGAGGACAACCTGATGCTGGACAGGGCGTAGCATGACCAAGCCATCTTCCATATAGTTTTCCAAGCGTTTTTCCCACTTGGAGATGGAACCAGTATTTAAGACATAGTAAGAATGATCTGCTTCGCGAACCTTTGATAGATTCATGGTTTTGATATCGCGTGAGAGAGTGGCCTGTGTGACTTGGATGTCGTTTTCAGCTAGTAAAGCTTGCAACTCTGCCTGTGTATGAATCTTATTTTTAGCTACAAGTGCACGGATGAGTTGGTGTCTATGTTCAGATTTATTCATATGAGGCTGGCTCCTTTTATGAGGGGATGGTGATAGAAGACTGTGTTAAATCAATAGTTAAGTGGTAGTCTGTATTATCTCGAATTGTAATCTCAAAGTCTGTTGTGTAGAGAACAAGACGAAGTGTGTCACCTTTTTTCAGCTTGTAAATAGTTGGTTGCAGCTCTAATTGCACATCCATCCATTCATCTGTAGTAATATCCTCCACTAACAGTAAGTTATTTCTATTTTGTAAATTAAGGTAGCCTTTGGTGATGACACGTTGGGCGCTTGGAGTAAATGGCAGTTCGCAGAGATTTTCTAACATGTGGTAGCGACCGTTGTCAATGGTTCTAGCACTTAAAACAGCTGGATAAGGCTGTAGATATTTCTTTTGTCCAAGTTCCAGCAGTTGAGCAGATAATAAGCCCTTGTTTGTACTTGATTTGACACGAAGTTTTAGCTCCACTCGACCATTTAAGTGAATGTCTTGAGTTACTGGAAGGTCAATGGTGATTTGATTGGCTTTTCCTTGGTAAAGTTCTGTATTGAAAGTCTGGTAAGTCTTGCCATAACGATCAAAATCTTTTTGATCATACTGGTTTTGAATCACCTTTTCTTCAGTTCCAAGAGAGAAGGTATGCAGTTCATCTTGCTTGCCAAAGTCATCGAGACTATGCCATGTTTGAGACTCAGTATTATCTTGCCAGATGACAGTAGGAAGTTGATAGTCTGTTGTAAGGCCTAACAATTTCTTGCTTAAGAGGGCATTCATGGATTCGCGGAAGTCAATTGACTGCCAGTTATTCATATAAACATGAGCCCCATGATGGAAAAAGAGGTGCTTGTGAAGATGAGCTGGAAGAGCATGAAACATCTGATATACGTGAAGTGGTTTGACGTTCCAATCCTGAGAACCATGAGTAAAGACGACCTCAGCTTTAACCTTGTGAGCATTGAGCAGATAGTTGCGGTCATGCCAAAACTGATTGTAGTCACCAGTCTTGCGATCCAGTTGCTCTTTTACCTTCTCTAAGTCTGCCTGATGAGCTTCATTACCACGAATATAGTCACCAGCTAGGAGATTGCGGGAGTAGGTCAATTCAGCAAGTGAGTCAAAATCCTCACCTGGATAACCCCCTGGACTAGTCACCAGACCATTTTCCCGATAGTAGTTATACCAAGAGGAAATACCTGCTTCAGCGATGATCACTTCTAAGCCATCAACACCAGTTGTCGCAAGACCATTAGACATGGTTCCCAGATAGGAAATTCCTGTTGTTGCGACTTTTCCGTTTGACCAGTCAGCCTTGATTTGACGTTTGCGTGTGTGATCCGTGAAGGCACGACAACGGCCATTAAGCCAGTCAATCACATTTTTATATGCTTCGATCTGCTGGTAGTCCCCATTGGTCATGAGACCTTGGGAATCCTTGGTACCAACACCCGATACATAGAGATTGGCAAATCCTCTTGGAAGGAAGTAGTCGTTGAGAGTGTATGAACTATTGATATGAGTTAGCTTCTCTTCAGCTTCTGAGACGACTTCTGCTTGACCATGAGGTTCGACTACATTCAGCTTGGGTTCCTCAAGCTCGATGGTGTGGGGCAGTTTGACCTCAAGCTCTCCCTCCATTTTGTAGAGAGCCTTGTCGCTGGCTTTGTCGTTGGTCCCTTGGTGATAAGGGCTTGCAGTCATAAGAGCAGGAACTTGTCCATCATAACAAGGGCGAATAATGCTGACCTTGACTAAATCAGGGAGTCCGTCTTTATCAGTATCCACACGGCTCTCAACATACACGACTTCACGAATGACATTATGAGTAGAGAAGGTTGCTAAGCTTTTACCGTTAAAGTAGTGGTAGTGATTATCTTCTGAAATGAGTCCGTCACTAACAAGTTGGTTGATGAGCGTATTTCCCTTTTTGGTTCGAGTGTTGAGCAAATGGTAGAGATTTTCAATCAAATCTCCATAAATAATAGGAAAACCAGTTTTTTTACGGAATTGTTCGGCGTCTTCAAAGTCAACAAGATAGTTAAACCCTAAAAGTTGAAAAGCCACAGTATAAAAAATCTCAGGAGTCAGGTCACGATCTGACTGAAAGAAGGCAAGGAGATCAGTCTTCTTGTCAGCTGCTAGGACAGACAAAGGATAGTCGGTATTTTTATAAGTGAAAAAACTCCAGCGAACAAATTGTTCAAGTTGTTTTTTTGATGCTTGTTCTGGTGCCAGCTTCAAACCAAGCTGGGATAACTCGCGCAAAACTTGCGAATGAGAAACGTGAAGATAGCTGAATTGATTAAAACGCATGGCGCTCTCCTTTAGAAATATTCTAAATTTAGTATATCAAAAATAAGGTAAAAAAGATATTGTTGACCTGTGATGAAGTCACTTTAAAAGGAATGGTCTCTACCTTTTCATTCTAGTTTTTAAAATGGTATAATAGTATTATATCTAAAGCAAGGAGGAGAAGAAATGATTGCACAGCTCGACACCAAGACTGTTTATAGTTTTATGGAAAGTGTGGTTTCGATTGAAAAATACGTTCAAACGGCTAAAGAGTATGGCTATTCTCACCTTGCTATCATGGATGTGGATAATCTCTATGGAGCTTATCACTTTTTAGAAGTGACTCGTAAGTATGGTATCCAACCTTTAATTGGTCTTGAAATGACCTTGATTATAGACGAGAAGGCGCTTTCTTTCCGTTTTCTAGCTCTGTATACTAAAGGTTACCAAGAGTTGATGAAGTTATCCACTTTAAAAATGACTGGACGAAAAAATTGGTCTGACTTCACCAGCCACCTCGAAGATGTTGCCATTATTGTTCCTTATTTTGAAGGAATCGAACAGCTGGATTTAGGCCATGATTATTTTATCGGTGTCAGTCCAGATACTCCTCAAGAGGTCTTTACAAGACCCATTCTTCCACTCTATCAAGTCAACTCTTTTGAAAAAGAAGACCTACAGGTTTTACAAATCTTGTCAGCAGTCAAGGACAATGTCAGCCTAAGAGAAGTGGATGTGCATTCACAACAAGGAATTTTTTTACCTGCCACAGACTTGGAAGCACGTTTTATGAATCGCTTCCCTCAGGCGCTTGCCAATCTTCAAGATTTGATAGAGAATGTTAGCTACCAACTTGATCCAAGTTTAAAACTCCCTCGCTTTAATCCTGAAAGACCGGCGGTAGAAGAACTTCGTGAGAGGGCTGAGCAAGGCTTGAGTGATAAGGGGCTAACCTCAGCTACTTATCATGAGCGGCTAAATGAGGAATTAGCTGTGATTCATGATATGGGCTTTGACGACTATTTCCTTGTAGTTTGGGATTTGCTCCGTTTTGGACGCTCCCAAGGCTACTATATGGGAATGGGGCGTGGTTCTGCTGTTGGTAGTCTGGTGTCTTACTCACTTGATATAACAGGGATTGATCCGGTTGAAAAGAACCTGATTTTTGAGCGCTTTTTAAATCGTGAGCGTTACACCATGCCCGATATTGATATTGACATTCCTGACCTATATAGACCAGAGTTCATTCGTTATGTTCGTGATCGCTATGGTAGCCAACACGTTGCGCAGATTGTCACTTATTCGACCTTTGGAGCAAAACAGGCAATTCGTGATGTTTTCAAACGCTATGGTGTTCCAGAGTACGAATTAACAAATATTACGAAAAAAATCAGTTTCCGAGATACGCTAACGACAGCTTATGAAAAGAATTTGCAATTTAGGCAGGTTATCAATAGTAAGATTGAATACCAAAAAGCTTTTGAGATTTCTCGAAAGATTGAAGGTTATCCTCGTCAGACCTCTATCCATGCAGCAGGAGTCGTTATGAGTGACCAAGACTTGACGGACTATATTCCTCTAAAATATGGTGAGGATATGCTCATCACCCAGTATGATGCTCATGGTGTTGAAGCTAATGGTCTTCTAAAAATGGATTTCCTGGGCTTACGTAACTTGACTTTCGTACAAAAAATGCAAGAATTGCTTGCGGAATCAGAAGGTATACATCTAAAAATTGAAGAGATTGATCTGGAAGACAAAGAAACCATGGCTCTCTTTGCGGCTGGAAATACTAAAGGTATTTTCCAGTTTGAACAACCTGGTGCCATTCGACTCTTGAAACGAGTCAAGCCGCAAGTTTTCGAAGAAGTGGTGGCAACGACATCCCTCAACAGACCAGGTGCTAGTGATTATATCGATAATTTTGTGGCTCGTAAGCACGGCAAGGAAAAGGTGACGGTGCTGGATCCTGCCTTGGAGGACATCCTGTCATCAACCTACGGTATTATGCTTTACCAAGAGCAAGTTATGCAGGTGGCTCAGCGCTTTGGAGGATTCAGTCTTGGGAAAGCCGACATTCTCAGACGAGCCATGGGTAAGAAAAATGCTAAAGAGATGCATTTGATGAAGGAAGATTTTATCACAGGGGCTATGAAACTTGGGCATTCAGAAGAAAAAGCCAACCAAGTTTTTGCAGTGATGGAAAAGTTTGCAGGCTATGGATTTAATAGATCTCACGCCTACGCCTACTCAGCCCTGGCTTTCCAGCTTGCCTATTTCAAGACGCACTATCCTGCTATTTTCTTTCAAGTCATGTTGAATTATTCTAGTAGTGATTACATTGTAGATGCATTGCAGATGGGCTTTGAAGTAGCTCAATTAGCAATCAACACTATTCCCTATCATGATAAGATTGCACAGAAGAAAATCTATCTTGGTCTAAAAGCCATTAAGGGTATGCCAAGAGATTTGTCTTATTGGATCATCGAAAATCGTCCTTTCTCAAGCATTGAAGATTTCGTCACGCGTCTTCCTAAGAATTACAAGAAACTCTCACTTTTGACGCCTTTAGTTGAACTGGGGCTTTTTGATGAATTTGACAAGAATCGCCAGAAAATCCTAGTGAATCTGTCCAATTTGTTTGTTTTTGTTGAGGAGTTAGGAGGACTCTTTGCGGATGCAAACTATAGTTGGACTGAGGCTGATGATTTTACAGAGGCAGAAAAATTTTATAAGGAGCAGGAACTGATTGGAGTTGGAATCAGTGCCCATCCTCTACAAACTCTTGCCAAACAAGCCCTATATCCGACGGCGCCAATCGCTAATCTAACCGAGGGAGCTCAAGCTACTCTTCTAGTTGAAGTGCAAAAAATAAAAGTCATTCGAACTAAGAAAGGCGAGAGTATGGCCTTTCTACAGGTTCATGACAGTAAGTCTCGGCTGGATGTAACTGTATTTTCTGACCAATATCGAAAATTCGCTTCCATTTTATCCGAAGGAAAATTCTACTATATCAATGGCAAGGTTCAATCTCGAGATGGTCGTCTGCAAATGATTGCACAAGATTTGAAAGAAGCAGTCGCTGAACGATTCTGGATTCAAGTTAAAAATCACGACAACGATAAAGAGATTTCAAATATCTTGGAACAATATAAAGGCCCTATTCCTGTTATTATCAGATATGTAGAGGAAGAAAAAACAATTGTTTCCTCCCGTTATTTTGTAAAAAAAGACCCTGCTTTACAGGAAAAATTAGAGGGAATTGCTATGAAAACGATTTATCGCTAAAAATACGAAAAATAGAAGAATTTTCAAATGAAATGTGGTATAATCAATAAGAATGTTAAAAGAAAAAGGAGCAAAACCAAATGAAACGTATTGCTGTTTTGACTAGCGGTGGAGACGCCCCTGGTATGAACGCTGCCATCCGTGCAGTAGTTCGTCAAGCAATCTCAGAAGGAATGGAAGTCTTTGGTATCTATGATGGGTACGCAGGGATGGTTGCCGGTGAAATCTATCCACTTGATGCTGCTTCAGTTGGAGACATCATTTCACGTGGTGGTACTTTCCTTCACTCTGCTCGTTACCCTGAGTTTGCACAACTTGAAGGTCAACTTAAAGGGATTGAGCAGTTGAAAAAACACGGTATCGAAGGTGTCGTTGTTATCGGTGGTGACGGTTCTTATCACGGAGCTATGCGCTTGACTGAGCATGGATTCCCTGCTATCGGACTTCCAGGTACAATCGATAACGATATCGTAGGTACTGACTTCACAATCGGATTTGATACTGCAGTTACTACTGCAATGGATGCGATTGATAAGATTCGTGATACATCATCAAGTCACCGTCGTACTTTCGTTGTAGAAGTAATGGGACGTAACGCTGGTGATATCGCACTTTGGGCAGGTATTGCTACTGGTGCCGATGAAATCATTATTCCTGAAGAAGGCTTCAAGATGGAAGATATCGTAGCTAGTATCAAAGCTGGTTACGAATGCGGTAAAAAACACAACATCATCGTTTTGGCCGAGGGGGTTATGTCAGCCGATGAATTCGGTAAAAAACTCAAGGAAGCAGGAGATACTAGTGACCTTCGTGTGACTGAGCTTGGACATATCCAACGTGGTGGTTCACCAACCGCTCGTGACCGTGTATTAGCGTCACGTATGGGAGCACACGCTGTTAAACTTCTCAAACAAGGAATCGGTGGTGTCGCTGTTGGTATTCGTAATGAGAAAATGGTTGAAAACCCAATTCTTGGAACAGCAGAAGAAGGAGCCTTGTTCAGCCTAACTGCTGATGGCAAAATCGTTGTTAACAACCCTCACAAAGCTGACCTTGGACTTGCTAGCTTGAACAAGAGCTTGTCATAATCAACTTTAACTAATCTGGTAAAATGACCATAAAAGGTCAAATTATATAAAGGAGTCACAAATCATGAATAAACGTGTAAAAATCGTTGCAACTTTGGGTCCTGCGGTTGAAATCCGTGGTGGAAAGAAATTCGGTGATGACGGATACTGGGGTGAAAAACTTGACGTTGAAGCTTCAGCAAAAAACATTGCTAAATTGATTGAAGCAGGAGCAAACACTTTCCGTTTCAACTTCTCACACGGTGACCACCAAGAACAAGGTGAACGTATGGCAACTGTTAAACTTGCAGAAAAACTTGCAGGTAAAAAAGTTGGTTTCCTTCTTGATACTAAAGGACCAGAAATCCGTACTGAATTGTTCGAAGGTGAAGCTAAAGAGTACTCATACAAAACTGGTGAAAAAATCCGTGTTGCAACTAAACAAGGAATCAAATCAACTCGTGAAGTGATTGCTTTGAACGTTGCGGGTGCTCTTGACATCTACGACGATGTTGAAGTTGGTCGTCAAGTATTGGTTGACGATGGTAAACTTGGTCTTCGCGTTGTTGCTAAAGACGATGCAACTCGTGAATTTGAAGTTGAAGTTGAAAACGACGGAATTATCGCTAAACAAAAAGGTGTAAACATCCCTAACACTAAAATTCCTTTCCCAGCACTTGCTGAACGTGATAACGATGATATCCGTTTCGGTCTTGAGCAAGGTATTAACTTCATCGCGATCTCATTCGTACGTACTGCAAAAGACGTGAATGAAGTTCGTGCAATCTGTGAAGAAACTGGAAACGGGCATGTTCAATTGTTCGCTAAAATCGAAAACCAACAAGGTATCGACAACTTGGATGAAATCATCGAAGCTGCTGACGGTATCATGATTGCTCGTGGTGACATGGGTATTGAAGTACCATTTGAAATGGTTCCAGTTTACCAAAAAATGATTATCACTAAAGTTAACGCAGCTGGTAAAGTTGTTATCACAGCAACAAACATGCTTGAAACTATGACTGAAAAACCACGTGCTACTCGTTCAGAAGTATCAGACGTATTTAACGCTGTTATCGACGGAACTGACGCAACAATGCTTTCAGGTGAGTCTGCAAATGGTAAATACCCACTTGAGTCAGTTACAACAATGGCTACAATTGACAAGAACGCTCAAACTCTTCTTAACGAATACGGACGTTTGAACTCAGATACTTTCGAACGTAACTCTAAGACAGAAGTTATGGCTTCAGCAGTTAAAGATGCAACAAACTCAATGGACATCAAATTGGTTGTAACTCTTACTAAGACTGGTCACACTGCACGTTTGATCTCTAAATACCGTCCAAATGCTGATATCTTGGCATTGACATTTGACGAATTGACAGAACGTGGATTGATGTTGAACTGGGGTGTTATCCCAATGTTGACAGATGCTCCATCATCAACTGACGATATGTTCGAAATCGCTGAACGTAAAGCAGTTGAAGCAGGTCTTGTACAATCTGGTGACGATATCGTTATCGTTGCAGGTGTACCGCTTGGAGAAGCTGTCCGTACAAACACGATGCGTATCCGTACAGTACGTTAATCTAAACTTTTAAAAGCCTATCATACCAAGCTTTTGTGCTTGTATGATGGGTCTTTTTTCTATTTTAGAAGATAAAAAGAGAGAGATTTTTATTAAACAGAAATGGGAAAAATAAGAGAACTATGGTATAATAGAATGTAAAGACCTTTTTAGTAAATTTTGAAAGAGTATAACATGAGAAAAATTGTCATCAATGGTGGACATCCATTGCAAGGTGAGATCACCATTAGCGGTGCTAAGAATAGTGTTGTAGCATTAATCCCTGCTATTATACTGGCAGATGATGTAGTCACTTTGGATTGTGTCCCAGATATTTCAGACGTTGCTAGTCTTGTAGAGATTATGGAAATCATGGGAGCGAAAGTAAAACGCTATGATGATGTTTTGGAGATTGATCCGAGAGGTGTTCAAAACATTCCTATGCCTTATGGTAAGATTAATAGCCTTCGTGCTTCTTATTATTTCTATGGAAGTCTGTTAGGTCGCTTTGGTGAAGCAACAGTTGGACTTCCTGGTGGATGTGATTTGGGACCTCGTCCGATTGACCTTCACTTAAAAGCTTTTGAAGCCATGGGAGCTAAGGTGAGCTATGAGGGAGACAATATGAATTTGTCTGCTCAGGGTAAGGGACTTCACGGCGCAAGTATCTACATGGATACTGTCAGCGTTGGTGCAACTATTAACACCATGATTGCTGCAGTAAAAGCTAAGGGACGTACTGTCATTGAAAATGCGGCCCGTGAACCAGAAATCATCGATGTGGCTACCCTTTTGAATAACATGGGGGCTCACATTCGTGGTGCAGGGACTGATATTATCATCATTGATGGTGTCGAGCAACTTCATGGGACGCGTCACCAAGTTATTCCAGACCGCATTGAAGCAGGAACCTATATTTCACTTGCTGCAGCAGTTGGTGAAGGAATTCGTATTAACAACGTTCTCTATGAACACTTAGAAGGGTTTATCGCCAAACTAGAGGAAATGGGCGTTCGTATGACGGTCTCAGAAGACAGCATCTTCGTTGAAGAACAGTCCGATTTGAGGGCCATCAATATCAAAACTGCACCCTATCCTGGGTTTGCAACTGATTTGCAACAACCAATCACACCACTTTTACTAACTGCTCAAGGTCGTGGTACCATTATTGACACCATTTACGAAAAACGTGTCAACCATGTTTTTGAGTTAGCAAAAATGGATGCGGATATTACGACTACAAATGACCATATTTTCTACACTGGTGGGCGTGTTCTACATGGTGCCAAGGTGAAAGCTACAGATCTTCGTGCTGGTGCTGCACTTGTCATCTCTGGTTTGATGGCTCAAGGCCAGACTGAAATTACAAATATTGAGTTTATCCTTCGTGGTTACTCAGATATTATTGAAAAATTGCGTAGTCTTGGAGCGGATATTACACTTGTTGAAGACTAAACCGTTGAGGTGATTATGAATATTTGGACCAAATTAGCAATGTTTTCTTTCTTTGAAACGGAGCGCTTGTATTTGCGTCCTTTCTTTTTTAGTGACAGCCAAGCTTTTTATGAGATTGCTTCCAATCCTGAAAATCTGCAATTTATTTTTCCTTGCCAAGCAAGTTTAGAGGAGAGTCAATACGCACTTGCCAACTATTTTATGAAGGCTCCTTTGGGTGTTTGGGCAATTTGTAGCCAAGACAATCAGGAAATGATTGGTTCCATCAAGTTTGAAAAAATAGACGAAATCAAAAAAGAAGCTGAGATTGGATATTTCTTAAGAAAGGATTCTTGGTCGCAAGGTTTTATGACAGAAGTAGTTACCAAACTTTGTCAGCTTTCATTTGAAGAATTTGGTTTAAAACAATTATCCATCATCACTCATTTGGAGAATCAAGCTAGTCAAAAAGTAGCCTTAAAATCGGGCTTTAGTCTCTTCCGACAGTTTAAGGGGAGCGATCGCTATACACGAAAAATGAGAGACTACCTTGAATTTCGATACGTTAAAGGAGAATTCAGTGAGTAAACACCAAGAAATCTTAAGTTATCTGGAAGAGTTACCAATAGGAAAACGTGTCAGCGTTCGTAGTATTTCCAATCACTTGGGTGTTAGTGATGGAACGGCTTATCGTGCTATTAAAGAAGCTGAAAATCGTGGAATTGTAGAAACCCGTCCTCGTAGTGGAACCATTCGTGTGAAATCTCAGAAAGTGGCTATTGAGCGACTAACCTATGCTGAAATTGCAGAAGTAACTTCCTCTGAAATCTTGGCTGGTCAGGAAGGGCTTGAGAGAGAGTTTAGCAAATTCTCCATTGGGGCTATGACAGAGCAGAATATCTTGTCCTATCTGAATGATGGTGGTTTGTTAATCGTCGGAGACCGTACTCGTATTCAACTTTTAGCTCTGGAAAATGAAAATGCGGTCCTCGTAACCGGTGGATTTCATGTGCACGAGGATGTACTGAAACTTGCTAATCAGAAAGGAATTCCTGTTTTACGAAGCAAGCATGATACCTTTACAGTTGCGACCATGATCAACAGAGCCTTGTCAAATGTGCAGATTAAGACAGATATTTTAACAGTTGAAAAGCTCTATCGTCCTAGCCATGAGTATGGTTTTTTGAGAGAAACAGACACAGTGAAAGATTATCTAGACTTGGTACGCAAGAATCGAAGTAGTCGTTTCCCAGTCATCAATCAGCATCAAGTGGTTGTGGGAGTTGTTACCATGCGTGATGCAGGGGACAAATCCCCTAGCACGACGATTGATAAGGTGATGACGCGCAGCATTTTCGTGACAGGATTAGCGACCAATATTGCCAATGTCAGTCAACGGATGATAGCAGAAGACTTTGAGATGGTCCCAGTCGTGAGAAGCAATCAAACTTTGCTCGGAGTTGTAACGAGACGAGATGTTATGGATAAGATGAGTCGTTCTCAAGTTTCAGCCTTGCCGACCTTTTCAGAGCAAATCGGTCAGAAGTTATCTTATCATCACGACGAAGTTGTGATTACAGTTGAGCCCTTTATGCTTGAGAAGAACGGAGTTTTGGCAAATGGTGTTCTTGCTGAAATTTTAACTCACATGACACAGGATTTGGTGGCAAATAGCAGACGCAATTTAATCATCGAGCAGATGCTGATTTACTTCTTACAAGCTGTTCAGATAGATGATACTTTGCGGATTCAGGCACGCATTATTCACCACACGAGACGTTCAGCCATTATTGATTATGATATTTATCATGGTCATCAGATTGTTTCAAAAGCAAATGTTACGGTTAAAATTAATTAGAATCTAGGAGAAAAAATGATAACTTTAAAATCAGCACGTGAAATCGAAGCCATGGACAAGGCTGGTGATTTCCTAGCAAGTATCCATATCGGCTTACGTGATTTGATTAAGCCAGGCGTAGATATGTGGGAAGTTGAAGAGTATGTTCGTCGACGTTGTAAAGAGGAGAATTTTCTTCCTCTACAGATTGGCGTGGATGGTGCAGTTATGGATTACCCCTATGCTACTTGTTGCTCTCTCAACGACGAAGTAGCTCACGCTTTTCCACGTCATTACATCTTGAAAGATGGCGATTTGCTCAAGGTTGACATGGTACTTGGTGGTCCGATTGCCAAATCCGATCTCAATGTATCTAAACTCAACTTTAATAATGTTGAGCAAATGAAAAAATACACCCAGAGCTATACTGGTGGTTTAGCTGACTCATGTTGGGCTTATGCGGTTGGTAAACCGTCTGAAGAAGTGAAAAACTTGATGGACGTGACCAAGGAAGCTATGTATATAGGGATTGAGAAAGCAGTTGTTGGCAATCGCATCGGTGACATCGGTGCAGCCATTCAGGAATACGCTGAAAGTCGCGGTTATGGTGTCGTTCGTGATTTGGTTGGTCATGGTGTTGGTCCAACTATGCACGAAGAACCAATGGTTCCTAACTACGGTATTGCAGGCCGTGGACTCCGTCTCCGTGAAGGAATGGTGCTAACCATTGAACCCATGATCAATACTGGTGACTGGGAAATTGATACAGATATGAAGACTGGCTGGGCTCATAAGACAATTGATGGTGGTCTATCGTGCCAATATGAACACCAGTTCGTGATTACCAAAGATGGACCTGTTATTTTGACTAGTCAAGGTGAAGAAGGAACGTATTAAAATGAAGGGAGCTCGTACCGCCCCCAAAAAGTTAGACAGAAAAATCAGCTCTTTGTCAACTGTAGTGAGTTGAAGTCAGCTAAGATCTAGAAAGGACGAATTTCGTCCTTTCTTTTTTGATGTTCAAAGCGATGAAAATCCTTTTTTTGAAGTTTTCAAAGTTCCGAAAACCAAAGGCATTTCGTTTGATGAGTTTAATGAGGTTATTAGTAGCTTTTCATTATAGATCTTATGGGACTTTTTTCTACAACAAAATAGGCTCCATAAGATCTATAGGGGATTTACCCACTACAAATATTATAGAGCTTTTTTTGTACAAGGTTTCTAAATAAGCTGATTAAATTCCTATTTTTCCCTATCATTGTCCCTGTTTTTTCTTAGAGTTAGGAATTATAATAGACTTATCAAATCAAAGAATGGAGGAAGGCAATGGACAATGTAATCTTTTTTATTAGTGTTTTTCTTGCTGGAATTCTTTCCTTCTTTTCTCCTTGTATCTTACCCTTGTTGCCAGTCTATGCAGGGGTCTTGTTGGATGATAAAGATGGTGCTCAGGCTTCCAGCGGAAAATTTTCAATCTCAGTCGTTAGTCTATTGCGAACTTTGGCCTTTATAGCAGGGATATCCTTTATCTTTATCTTACTGGGCTATGGAGCTGGTTTTTTAGGCAATTTGCTGTATGCTTCCTGGTTTCAGTATGTGACGGGTGCAGTTATCATTCTCTTGGGCTTACACCAGATGGAAGTCTTACATTTGAAGGGGCTCTACAAGGAAAAAAGGCTACAATTAAAGAGACAGGGTCAAAACGCTAACGGCTATAGTCAGGCATTTTTACTGGGGTTGACCTTTAGTTTTGCTTGGACGCCATGTGTGGGGCCAGTTCTGGGGTATGTTTTGGCCTTAGCGGCTTCAGGTGGCTCAGGTGCTTGGCAGGGAGCTGGTCTCATGTTGGTTTATACGCTGGGTTTGGCACTACCATTTTTGGTTCTAGCTCTCGCCTCCAGCTATGTTTTGAAACATTTCCGAAAACTCCATCCCTACCTCGGAACCCTCAAAAAAGTGGGTGGTTTCCTCATTATCCTGATGGGAATCTTGGTGCTTTTGGGAAATGCTTCCATTTTGACTACATTATTTGAATAGAGAGGAAAAAGAAATGAAAAAATGGCAAACATGTCTCCTTGGAGTAGGCTCAATCTGTTGCTTGGCAGCTTGTTCGGCTAAAAACATGTCAGACGAATCAACTATGAAGGAGCAAACCAAAACAGAACAAGTCGGTGCGCAAACTGCGACTAAAGGTCAGGCAGTCGCTGATTTTGAACTAACAGGAGTAGATGGTAAGACCTATCGTTTATCTGACTACAAAGGCAAGAAAGTCTATCTTAAATTCTGGGCTTCTTGGTGTTCCATCTGTCTAGCCAGCCTTCCAGATACGGACGAAATTGCTAAGGATGCTGGTGATGACTACGTGGTCTTGACGGTGGTATCTCCTGGCCACAAGGGGGAGCAAGCAGAAGCGGACTTTAAGAACTGGTACAAGGGTTTGGATTATAAAAATTTTCCAGTTCTAATTGATCCGTCAGGCAAACTTTTGGAAAGTTATGGTGTTCGTTCTTACCCGACTCAAGCCTTTATAGACAAGGAAGGCAAGCTGGTCAAAACGCAACCAGGT
This sequence comes from Streptococcus mitis, assembly GCF_003942695.1. GTDB lineage: Bacteria > Bacillota > Bacilli > Lactobacillales > Streptococcaceae > Streptococcus > Streptococcus mitis_BD. Next base: position 18,743 of record NZ_RJNU01000010.1, on the reverse strand, counting down.
TTTATGGATAAGGATATGATTTTAAAAGAATTGAACGAAATGGGGTAGAGAAAGGCTATGAATGATAAAGTAAAACTTTTTGTCTTGGCAGGGGTCATTCTCCTAGCCATAACCGGTTTCTATTTTCTATTGATGCGAAATGCAGGGCAGACAGATAGCTCGCAAATTGAGAAAGCATCAGTTAGCCAAGGAGGAAAAACAGTGAAAAAAACAGAAGTGAGTAAAGACGCAGACTTGCACGAAATTTATCTAGCTGGGGGATGTTTCTGGGGAGTTGAGGAATACTTCTCACGCGTGTCTGGAGTGACAGATGCCGTTTCAGGCTATGCAAATGGTAGAGGGGAAACAACCAAGTACGAATTGATCAACCAAACAGGACATGCGGAAACCGTCCATGTCACCTATGATGCTAATCAAATTTCTCTTAAAGAAATCCTGCTTCATTACTTCCGCATTATCAATCCAACCAGCAAAAATAAACAAGGAAATGATGTGGGAACCCAGTACCGTACTGGTGTTTATTACACAGATGACAAGGATTTGGAAGTAATCAACCAAGTTTTTGATGAGGTGGCTAAGAAATACGACCAACCTTTGGCAGTTGAAAAGGAAAACTTGAAGAATTTTGTGGTGGCGGAGGATTATCACCAAGACTACCTCAAGAAAAATCCAAATGGCTACTGTCATATCAATGTCAATCAGGCTGCCTACCCCGTCATCGATGCCAGCAAATATCCTAAACCAAGTGATGAGGAATTGAAGAAGACCTTGTCACCTGAGGAGTATGCAGTTACCCAGAAAAATCAAACAGAACGAGCTTTTTCAAACCGCTACTGGGATAAATTTGAATCCGGTATCTATGTGGATGTGGCAACTGGCGAACCTCTCTTTTCATCAAAGGACAAGTTTGAGTCTGGTTGTGGTTGGCCTAGTTTCACCCAACCCATCAGCCCAGATGTTGCCACCTACAAGGAAGATAAGTCCTACAATATGACGCGCATGGAAGTGCGGAGCCGAGTTGGAGATTCTCACCTTGGTCATGTCTTTACGGATGGACCAGAGGACAAGGGGGGCTTACGCTACTGTATCAATAGTCTCTCTATCCGCTTTATTCCCAAAGACCAAATGGCAGAAAAGGGCTATGCTTATTTACTAGATTATGTTGATTAAGAAGTCTTTCCTAAGCAGTTAGAGGAGAATTTTGCTATACTGATACTAGTAAGTGGTAAAGGAGCAGAGCATGACCTACACAATCTTAATCGTAGAAGATGAGTATCTGGTAAGACAAGGCTTGACCAAGCTGGTCAATGTAGCGGCCTACGATATGGAAATCATCGGTCAGGCTGAAAATGGAAGACAGGCTTGGGATTTAATTCAAAAGCAGGTGCCAGATATCATTTTAACCGATATCAATATGCCTCAGCTAAATGGCATCCAGTTGTCCAGTCTGGTCCGAGAAACCTATCCTCAGGTTCACCTAGTTTTTTTGACAGGTTACGATGATTTTGATTATGCCTTGTCTGCTGTCAAACTCGGTGTGGATGACTACTTGCTCAAGCCCTTTTCTCGTAAGGATATTGAGGAAATGTTGGGGAAAATCAAGCAAAAACTAGACAAGGAAGAAAAGGAAGAGCAGTTACAAGATTTATTAACCGATAAGTTTGAAGGAAACCTGGCTCAGAAGATCCAGTCTCATCTGGCTGACAGCCAGTTTAGTTTAAAGTCTTTGGCCAGTGATTTGGGCTTTAGCCCGACTTATCTGAGCTCCTTGATTAAGAAAGAGTTGGGGTTGCCTTTTCAGGATTATCTGGTGAGAGAGCGTGTCAAACAAGCAAAGCTCTTGCTTCTGACCACAGATTTAAAGATTTATGAGATAGCAGAGAAGGTTGGTTTTGAAGATATGAACTACTTTACCCAACGTTTTAAACAGATTGCAGGTGTGACACCTCGTCAGTTTAAGAAAGGGGAAGGCCGATGAAGCGTTCTTCTCTTTTAGTCAGAATGGTTATTTCCATCTTTCTGGTCTTTCTTATTCTTCTAGCTCTGGTTGGGACTTTCTATTATCAATCTAGTTCATCAGCCATTGAGGCCACTATTGAGGGCAATAGTCAAACGACCATTAGCCAAACTAGCCACTTTATTCAGTCTTATATCAAAAAATTAGAAACCACCTCTACCAGTTTGACCCAGCAGAAGGATGTCCTAGCCTATGCTGAGAATCCTAACCAAGACCAAGTCAAGGAAATCCGAGATCTGTTTTTGACTATCTTAAAGGCAGACCAGGACTTGAAAACGGTGGTACTGGTCACCAAATCCGGTCAGGTCATTTCTACAGATGACAGTGTGCAGATGAAAACTTCCTCAGATATGATGGCTGAGGATTGGTACCAAAAGGCTATTCATCAGGGAGCTAAGCCAGTTTTGACACCAGCTCGTAAATCAGATAGTCAGTGGGTCATTTCTGTCACTCAAGAACTGATTGATGCAAAGGGAGCCAATCTTGGCGTACTTCGTTTGGATATTTCCTACGAAACTCTGGAATCCTATCTCAACCAACTTCAGTTGGGCCAGCAGGGCTTTGCCTTTATCATCAATGAAAACCATGAATTTGTCTACCATCCTAAACGTACTGTCTATAGCTCAGCGAGTGAAATGGAGGCCATGAAACCCTACATCGAGACGGGGCAGGGCTATACGCTGGACCATCAATCCTACGTCAGTCAGGAAAAGATTGCAGGAACAGATTGGACGGTCATAGGCGTGTCTTCGCTGGAAAAATTAGACCAGGTTCGGAGTCAACTCATGTGGACCTTGCTTGCTGCTAGTGTCACATCTCTTCTTGCATGTCTCTGCTTGGTGTGGTTCAGTCTCAAACGCTGGATTGCCCCTTTGAAGGATCTGAGAGAAACCATGCTGGAAATTGCTTCTGGTACACAAAATCTTCGTGCTAAAGAAGCTGGTGCCTATGAACTGAGAGAAGTGACTCGCCAGTTTAATGCCATGTTGGATCAGATTGATCAGCTGATGGCAGATGTTCGCAGGCAGGAAGAAACGACTCGGCAGTATGAACTTCAAGCACTATCAAGCCAGATTAACCCCCATTTCCTCTACAATACTTTGGACACTATCATCTGGATGGCTGAATTTCAGGATAGTCAGCGAGTGGTTCAGGTGACCAAGTCCTTGGCAACCTATTTCCGCTTGGCGCTCAATCAAGGCAAGGATTTGATTTCTCTTTCTGATGAAATCAATCATGTCCGCCAGTACCTCTTTATCCAGAAACAACGCTACGGAGATAAGCTGGAGTATGAGATTGATGAAGAACCTGCTTTTGATAACCTAGTCTTACCCAAGTTGGTGTTGCAACCTCTTGTAGAAAATGCTCTTTACCATGGCATCAAGGAGAAGGAAGGTCATGGCCATATTAAAGTTTCTGTTCAGAAAAAGGATACAGGGCTTGTCATCCGCATTGAGGATGATGGCGTTGGTTTCCAAAATCCTGACGATAGTAGTCAAAGTCAGCTCAAACGTGGGGGAGTTGGCCTTCAAAATGTCGACCAACGACTCAAACTTCATTTTGGAGACAATTACCAGATGAAGATTGATTCTGCACCCGAAAAAGGAACGACGGTTGAAATATACATCAATAAAATAGAAACAAGTTAGCTCCCAGTCAATTCTGGGAGTTTTGCTTTTTAAAATCAGAATGATTAGTTGGCCTTGATAAAATCAGTAAAAAAAGATATGATAGATAGTGACAAAAGAGGTATCAAGTATGAAGGAAAAAGACATTCAAAGAGCAACAAGCCAGATTGTTGAAGATGTTTTGGAGAAGGCTGGATTGTGTGAGGTGTCCTAGGTCTATCCTCTAGCGAAGTTTTAGGTGGCCATATTGGCAAGGAATCCAGCCAAGAAATTGGGGAAATCATTGTGAAGACCATCCTAGATATCCTAGAGGAAAAAGGAATTCATCTAGCTGTTCAAGGTTGTGAACATGTCAATCGTGCACTCGTTGTTGAACGTCAGGTGGCAGAGCAGTTTGGTCTGGAAATCGTCAGTGTCCTTCCTACACTTCATGCAGGAGGTTCGGGTCAATTGGCAGCCTTTAAGTCTATGAAAGACCCTGTCGAAGTGGAGTTCATCAAGGCCCATGCTGGGTTGGATATCGGAGATACCGTAATTGGCATGCATGTCAAGCATGTACAGGTTCCGATTCGACCGGTACTACGTGAGATTGGGCATGCCCATGTAACGGCTTTAGCTAGTCGTCCAAAACTCATCGGAGGTGCGCGTGCACAGTATCCTGAAGACTTCATAAGAAAGTCATAAGTGGGCTGAAAGTTATCGTAAATTAGAGATGTTTCAAGTATGTAGAGGTATAAGGTTGGAAAATTGTGTTTATATCGTTTCAGGGCCCCCAGGCGTTGGAAAGAGCACTGTCAGCAAAGAGTTGGCCTATTCTTTTGACAAAAGTGCAGTGATAGAGGGGGATATGATTTACTTAATGATTAAAGGAGGTCTCGTAGCTCCTTGGGAAGATGATAGATTTTACATGGATTTGTTCTGGGATAATATCATCAGTCTGACCAATAATTTCTTGGATCGTGGCATTACTGTTGTGATAGAGTATGTCATATTTGAAGAGCAACTGAAGAAAATTGCAGCCTTCTTAAAAGAAAAACGAATTAAGCTAAAATATTGTGTCCTAATGGCTCAAGAAGAAACCTTGAAAGAGAGAGACTCTTCTCGAAAAGAAATTGAGAGAACAGGCGATTTATCAATCCAAGCAAGAAAAGAGTTTCTAGCTAAAAATAGTGATAAACATCATTTTCTATTCACGGATGATTTAGATATCAAGGAAACGGTAAACATCGTTAAAACTTCAAATCAATTTTTAATTTCTGAACAGTAAAAGACATGGAGAGTAAGGGTATAGAAACCAAGACTCTCCTTTTTTTGTTGAATTCTTGTGCAAAGTACTCCAAACAAGACCATCTTTTACAAGAAGAAGGTGGGCTATCTGATGGAAATTGCCAAAAATAGAAAAAAGCAACTTAGAGAAGATTTTTAGTTATGGAAATCAATAAACAAAGCTGGATTTAGCTGTTCTAGGTTGGCCTTTTTGTGCTATACTTAGGATATGCATAGAAAAACAGTGATTGATTTTAGGGCTTTGGGTGAGAGATACACCTTTACCCAGCCCATCAGAGAGTTAAAAACGAGAGATTTATCAGAAGTGGCAGACTTGTTGGCACAAGTGGAAAGCTACCAAGAGCATGGAACGGATACCGTAGAAACATTGGATGAGAGGGATTTTAACCAGCATAACAGGGTCTAAACTAGGACGACCTTTATCTTCAGAATAAGTATCTGCGACTAAGTCATAGATGAAGGAAAAATCGATCACTTGCTCAACCTGACGAAGAAAATGGGCTTGCGGAACGAGTTCATCTAGCGTGTAAAAACCAACTTGATTGCGGTTATATTCGAGATTTTCTTTGTGAAACATAGGAAATACCTCACAACTTTTCTTACCTCTATTATACGACTTTACACAAAGAAAAGCCCTTAGAAATTTGTAGTCTAAGGACTTTGTCTTCAATCTGAGGAGCTTAGCTCCTTTTTTTGTGTTAAGTTTAGATAAAATAGACAAGCGTAGCAAAGTTGTCACAAATTTTTTCTTTTGTAGTAAAATAAGATTAGAATTTTGTGAAAGTAGGTAATTCGTTGGAGTCGATTATATTTCTAGTGTCCGTTTTTTTAGCTGGTGTTTTGTCCTTTTTTTCACCCTGTATCTTCCCTTTGCTGCCAGTCTATGCTGGTATTTTACTGGATGATCACGGAAATTCGAAAAGTTTTCGCTTTTTGGGAAGAGACGTCGCCTGGTCAGGCTTAATTCGGACCTTGTGCTTTATTGCAGGAATCTCCCTCATTTTCTTTATTTTGGGATTTGGAGCTGGATTCCTAGGGCACATGCTCTATGCAGACTGGTTTCGTTATGCTATGGGGACAGTCATTATCCTTTTAGGCCTTCACCAGATGGAAATCTTGCATTTTAATAAACTGGAAGTTCAAAAGACAGTCACCTTCAAACAATCAAAGTCTAATCACTATCTGTCAGCATTTTTGCTTGGGATAACCTTTAGTTTTGGTTGGACCCCTTGTATCGGACCAGTTTTGAGTTCGGTCTTGGCTCTTGCAGCTTCTGGAGGGAATGGTGCTTGGCAAGGAGCCTTACTAACTTTAGTGTACACATTTGGAATGGCCCTTCCTTTCCTTGTTTTGGCCTTGGCTTCGGGCTGGATCATGCCCTATTTTAGTAAACTAAAACCCCATATGATCCTACTAAAGAAAATCGGGGGAGCTTTGATTATTTTGATGGGATTATTATTAATGCTAGGGCAGTTAAATGCCTTGTCAGGAATTCTTGGATAAAAGGAGAAAAAGATGAAAAAAGTTTTTTTTGCTGGATTTAGCCTCATGTCTTTATTTTTGTTGATTGCCTGTGGTGAAAAAGAAACCAAACAAACGGAAAGTCCCAAACAGTCTACTGTACAGCAAATCGCAGTCGGTAAGGATGCGCCAGACTTCACCTTGCAGTCTATGGATGGCAAAGAAGTCAAGTTATCAGACTATAAAGGGAAAAAGGTCTATTTAAAATTCTGGGCTTCTTGGTGTGGACCTTGTCGAAAGAGTATGCCAGAGTTGATGGAATTAGCTGCCAAACAAGATCGAGACTTTGAAATCTTGAGTGTCGTTGCACCAGGACTACAAGGTGAAAAAACAGTTCAAGAGTTTCCAAAATGGTACCAAGAACAAGGCTACAAGGATATCCCAGTTCTATATGATACCCAAGCAACTACCTTCCAAGCCTACCAAATTCGTAGTATTCCAACGGAATACTTGATTGATAGCCAAGGAAAAATCGGAAAAATCCAATTTGGTGCTATTAGCAATGCTGATGCAGAAGCAGCTTTTAAAGAGATGAAATAAAAAAATCGCGAAGAATCGCGATTTTTTTTTATAATTTTTCATTGATAAAACGGATGAATTGATTCCACCAAACTTTTAAGAAGAAGGCTTTTTCTACTTTCTTTTCAGAGACCATTTCAAAAGATGGTTTTTCTGAAGTGAGGTAGCCTTGGCCTATCAAATCCTGATCTTCATAGGTTAGAGTACCAACAACCTTGCCTTCCTCCAATGGAGCCATTTCTGATGTTGATTTTGGTGTGAATTGGAGGGCTGGTGTAGTACCGCTTCCGATGCGTTGGACGATGGAAATGTCTGACTTAGCGACAGCTGTCACATTATCTTCTTTACCATCAAGAACTGTTACTTTACTATCATTGTATGCTTCACCTTTCTGAACGACTGTTTTTAAGGCAAAGTTTGCAGAAATATAATCTAAAAGTGCAGAAGTAGCAGTAAAACGTGCATAAGGGTTGGTATCTTGTTGGTCTGCATTCAAAACAACCGTAATAATACGCATCCCTTTCTCAACAGTTGTTCCAACGAATGAAGCACCAGCTTTATCAGTAGTACCTGTTTTTAGTCCATCAATACCACCTCGATATGCTGGCATTCCTTCCAACATATAGTTAGTAGAGTGAATTTCCATACCAGCAAATGTTGATGAAGATTTCTTGGTGATTTCTAAAACTTGAGGGTAATCTCGGATGAGGTTTCGAGCGATGATTGCAACATCGTAAGCGCTTAGCTTGTTCTCCTCATCCTTTTTAGAACCAGGATAGATATTATTTCCAAGTGTTTCGTTATTAAGTCCAGTAGTATTTACAATAGTAGCATCTTTGATACCCCATTCAAGAAGTTTCGCCCTCATCTTGTCAACGAAGTCTTTCTCTGAACCAGCAATTTTTTCAGCAAGAGCAATGGCTGCACTATTGGCACTTGATACTAGAGTTGCTTCCAATAATTGTTCCACTGTATACTTGCGCGCTTCCATAGGGACATTACTCGCCTCAGAATTGGTTGTGAGTTGGTATGGATAGTCAGAGATATCAACTGGGGTAGATAGGCTAATTGTACCTTGTTCCAATGCTTCATAGACTAGGTAGACAGTGAGAATCTTGGTGATAGAGGCAATTTCAACAGCTTGAGTAGCATCTTTTTCGTAGAGAATTTTCCCAGTGTTTGCTTCAACAGCAATGGCATGCTTGGCAGCAACATCAAAATCTTGCGCAGATACAGTAGGAATGGCTGTGCCAAAAATGATAAGGGTTAGTAAGGATAAAATTATTTTCTTCATAGTAGTTTTATTCTATCACAAAGCGAAAAAATATTCTCGTTTTTATGGTAAAACCATCTTATCTTTTTGAAGAATTATGGTAAAATAAAAAGAAGGAGGCGCCTATGTTCCGTAGAAACAAGTTATTTTTTTGGACAGCTGAAATTTTACTATTAACTCTTATTTTCTACCTTTGGAGAGAGATGGGAGCGATTGTCACACCTTTTGTGATGGTAGCTAATACCATTATGATTCCATTTTTGCTCGGAGGATTTTTCTATTACCTGACAAATCCCATCGTAACATTTTTAGAAAAGAAATGTAAAGTCAATCGTTTGATAGGTGTGCTCATCACTCTTTGTGCCTTGATTGGTACAATAGTAGTAGGGGTAGTCTACTTGCTACCGATTTTGATCAATCAGTTGACAAGCTTGATTATTTCTAGCCAGAATATCTATAGCCGCTTGCAAGATTTGATATATGATTTATCAATGAATCCAATCTTTCAAAATATTGATATTCAAAAAACCATTCAACAGTTGAATTTATCTTACGTTGATATTTTGCAAAACATTCTTAATAGTGTGAGCAATAGTTTAGGTAGCGTTCTTTCAGCCTTGTTTAGTACAGTTTTGATTCTCATTATGACACCAGTCTTTTTGATTTATTTCTTGCTTGATGGTCATAAGTTCCTTCCAATGTTGGAACGAACAGTCCTAAAACATGATAAATTAAACTTCTCCAGTCTCTTGAAGAATTTGAACGCCACTGTCGCACGTTATATCAGTGGAATTGCGATTGATGCTGTTATTATCGGATGTTTGGCCTATATTGGATACAGTACGATAGGGTTGAAATATGCTCTAGTCTTTGCTATTTTTTCTGGTTTGGCAAATCTGATTCCTTATGTTGGACCAAGTATCGGTCTGATTCCCATGATTATTGCCAATGTCTTTACTGATCCGCACAGAGTTCTCATTGCAGTAATTTATATGCTGATTATCCAACAAGTGGATGGGAATATCCTCTACCCTCGTATCGTTGGAGGGGTTATGAAGGTTCATCCAATCACCATTCTGGTCCTTCTCTTACTTTCTAGCAATATTTATGGTGTTATCGGAATGATTGTAGCAGTACCAACCTATTCTATCCTAAAAGAAATTACGAAGTTCTTGGCGAAATTATATGAAAATCATAAAGAAGCTAAAGAAAAAGAACTGGAAAAATCAGAATCAATCTAAAAATCAGGGAGACCTGATTTTTTTTGATAAAAAGACTTGAGGTTAGACTGGTCAAAAGTGTTTTAAATGATTCTGTTGGAGAAGGAAAAGAATGGGAAATTATGAGATTTAGAATAATTCACAAAATGTGTGTAAAACACTTGCAATTTAGTTGAAATTTGATAAAATAGTAAGGAAAGTTAGACTGTATTGCCTACTGTCTATCTATAAAATATATTTTATTGGAGGCTTTTACTCAAATGGCAAAAGAAAAATACGATCGTAGTAAACCACACGTTAACATTGGTACTATCGGACACGTTGACCACGGTAAAACTACCCTAACTGCAGCTATCACAACTGTTTTGGCACGTCGCTTGCCTTCAGCAGTTAACCAACCTAAAGACTATGCGTCTATCGATGCTGCTCCAGAAGAACGCGAACGCGGTATCACTATCAACACTGCGCACGTTGAGTACGAAACTGAAAAACGTCACTACGCTCACATCGACGCTCCAGGACACGCGGACTACGTTAAAAACATGATCACTGGTGCCGCTCAAATGGACGGAGCTATCCTTGTAGTAGCTTCAACTGACGGACCAATGCCACAAACTCGTGAGCACATCCTTCTTTCACGTCAGGTTGGTGTTAAACACCTTATCGTCTTCATGAACAAAATCGACTTGGTAGACGACGAAGAATTGCTTGAATTGGTTGAAATGGAAATTCGTGACCTCTTGTCAGAATACGACTTCCCAGGTGACGATCTTCCAGTTATCCAAGGTTCAGCTCTTAAAGCTCTTGAAGGTGACTCTAAGTACGAAGACATCATCATGGAATTGATGAACACTGTTGATGAGTACATCCCAGAACCAGAACGTGACACAGACAAACCATTGCTTCTTCCAGTCGAAGACGTATTCTCAATCACTGGACGTGGTACAGTTGCTTCAGGACGTATCGACCGTGGTACTGTTCGTGTTAATGACGAAATCGAAATCGTTGGTATCAAAGAAGAAACTCAAAAAGCAGTTGTTACTGGTGTTGAAATGTTCCGTAAACAACTTGACGAAGGTCTTGCAGGAGATAACGTAGGTGTCCTTCTTCGTGGTGTTCAACGTGACGAAATCGAACGTGGACAAGTTATCGCTAAACCAGGTTCAATCAACCCACACACTAAATTTAAAGGTGAAGTCTACATCCTTACTAAAGAAGAAGGTGGACGTCACACTCCATTCTTCAACAACTACCGTCCACAATTCTACTTCCGTACTACTGACGTTACAGGTTCAATCGAACTTCCAGCAGGTACTGAAATGGTAATGCCTGGTGATAACGTGACTATCGACGTTGAGTTGATCCACCCAATCGCCGTAGAACAAGGTACTACATTCTCTATCCGTGAGGGTGGACGTACTGTTGGTTCAGGTATGGTTACAGAAATCGAAGCTTAATTCGATTTAGTTCCCAGAAGAACAATTATTTAAGTCAGACACTAAAAGAATCTTGCTTTGCAAGGTTCTTTTTTTGTGATGGAATTATTTTAGAAGGCTTTCTAGTATAGCGATATGATAGATTTTTTGGTATAATAAAAGTTATGGAAATTGAAAAAACCAATCGCATGAATGCGCTTTTTGAATTTTATGCTGCGCTTTTGACAGATAAGCAGATGAATTATATTGAACTCTACTATGCAGATGATTACAGTCTTGCTGAGATTGCTGAAGAGTTCGGTGTTAGTCGTCAAGCTGTTTACGACAATATCAAGCGGACAGAAAAGATTTTGGAAGACTATGAGATGAAATTACACATGTACTCAGACTACATTGTCCGCAGTCAGATTTTTGACCAGATCTTGGAGCAGTATCCCAAGGATGACTTTCTGCAGGAGCAGATAGAAATTTTAACAAGTATTGATAATAGAGAATAAGAGGAAGAAAAATGGCATTTGAAAGTTTAACAGAACGTTTACAGAACGTCTTTAAAAATCTACGTAAAAAAGGAAAAATATCTGAGGCTGATGTCCAGGAAGCGACCAAAGAGATTCGTTTGGCCTTGCTGGAAGCCGACGTTGCTTTGCCTGTTGTAAAGGACTTTATCAAGAAGCTTCGTGAACGTGCAGTCGGACACGAGGTCATTGATACCCTCAATCCAGCTCAACAGATTATCAAAATCGTTGATGAGGAATTGACAGCTGTTTTAGGTTCCGATACGGCAGAAATTATCAAGTCACCAAAAATTCCAACCATTATCATGATGGTCGGTTTGCAGGGGGCTGGTAAAACAACATTTGCTGGTAAGCTGGCTAATAAACTCAAGAAGGAAGAAAATGCTCGTCCTTTGATGATTGCGGCAGATATTTATCGTCCAGCAGCTATTGATCAGTTGAAAACACTTGGACAACAAATTGATGTTCCTGTCTTTGCGCTTGGAACAGAAGTACCAGCTGTTGAGATTGTTCGCCAAGGTTTGGAACAAGCACAGACCAATCACAATGACTATGTCTTGATTGATACGGCAGGGCGTTTGCAGATTGATGAGCTTTTGATGAATGAGCTTCGAGATGTAAAAGCTTTAGCTCAACCAAATGAAATTCTGCTTGTAGTTGATGCCATGATTGGTCAGGAAGCAGCTAATGTTGCCCGTGAATTCAATGCTCAGTTAGAAGTGACTGGTGTTATCCTTACCAAGATTGATGGAGATACTCGTGGTGGCGCGGCTCTATCTGTTCGTCACATCACTGGAAAACCAATCAAGTTCACTGGTACGGGTGAAAAGATTACAGATATTGAAACCTTCCACCCAGACCGTATGTCTAGCCGTATCCTTGGTATGGGGGATATGCTTACTCTTATTGAGAAAGCTTCTCAGGAATACGATGAGCAAAAAGCCCTTGAAATGGCTGAGAAGATGCGTGAAAACACCTTTGATTTCAATGATTTCATTGATCAATTGGATCAGGTTCAAAATATGGGGCCAATGGAAGATTTGCTCAAGATGATTCCAGGTATGGCTAACAATCCTGCCCTTCAAAATATGAAGGTGGATGAGCGCCAGATTGCGCGTAAACGTGCCATCGTGTCTTCCATGACACCTGAAGAACGTGAAAATCCTGATCTGTTGAATCCAAGCCGTCGTCGTCGTATCGCTGCTGGATCTGGAAATACTTTTATCGAAGTGAATAAATTCATCAAAGACTTTAACCAGGCCAAACAGCTCATGCAAGGTGTCATGTCTGGAGATATGAATAAGATGATGAAGCAGATGGGAATCAATCCAAATAACCTCCCTAAAAATATGCCAAATATGGGAGGCATGGATATGTCTGCCCTTGAAGGCATGATGGGACAGGGTGGCATGCCAGATATGTCAGCTCTTGGAGGAGCTGGAATGCCAGATATGAGCCAGATGTTTGGTGGCGGACTCAAAGGTAAAATTGGTGAATTTGCCATGAAACAGTCTATGAAACGTATGGCTAATAAAATGAAAAAAGCTAAAAAGAAACGCAAATAAAAAAGGAAGCAGAAGTGCTTTCCTTTTTTATATAAAATATGTGCTTTCTATAATTAGACAATTTTCTTAATCGAAAAATTGACTAAATAGAAAGAGTGATTTCAAACCCTTGCATCCATTCGGAATTTACTGTGATTTTGATTTTTAAAGCATCTGCTAATTGCTTGACCAGATAGAGGCCCATGCCTGTTGATTTTTTCCTGGTATCTCCCGAGTCTCCTGTAAATCCTTTTTCAAAGATATGAGGGAAGTCGCAAGCTTTAACTCCGCAACCATTATCCCTAATAATCAAACTTGTACGTCCCTTGTCTTTTGACATATAAATATTGAGTTCGGGCTTGTCAGAGCTATATTTAAGGGCGTTGGCGAGGATTTGAGAGAGGATAAATTCAAAACTGCGTTGATCGGTGTAGCAGGTGCCTTGTATGTTTTCTAACTTAATCGTAAAATTCTTTTCTTTGAGCAAGGGACCAAAGTTTTCCAAAAGATCTTGGATACACTCTTGTAGGTCAAGGTCTTCAAATAGAAAATCATTTTTCTCACTTTTCACCCTGTAGTAGAATAGGATCTGCGATACATTTTCTTGGATTTGATTTCTCACATAGTCCAACTTAAAAGCTGTATCCTCAGGCAACTGGTCGCTTTGATTGTCCAAAAGGAGAGAAAGAAGTGATAGAGGGAGTTTAATCTCATGTGCCCATTTTTCAACATAGTCCTCATACTCGGCTAGTAATGAGTTGAGCTTTCCTATTTCAGCTTGCTTTTGATAAAGTGTATCTGCCATTTTTTCAATGCTTTCTTTCTCTGAGGCACTTGATAAATGCAATAATTCAAGCTCAGTATCGACCTTGGGATTGGCTATGAAGGCTTTATAGGCAGCGGATTTTTTTCTTTCTTTTCTTATCAGTAGGAATGATAGGATGAAAAATAGCAGGACGGTGGCTAAAAGATAGAGAAGGATGAGGGCTTGAAACATTCTCACATCTGAAAGCCAAAGCAGGACAGCTGTAAATAGGTCAAATGCTAAGAGAACAAGTAACCAAGGCAGATAAGTAGCTAGATATTTTAGATTAGGTTTCATCTGGACTTACCTCTTCTAGCTTGTAACCAATACCTCTGACGGACTTGACTTGAAGGGCAATGCCAGCCTGTTTCATCACCTTTTTTAGCCTTGCAATATTTACTTGAAGGGCATTCTCATCAATGAACTCAGTTGTATTCCACAGTTTCATGCTTAGTTCTTCTTTTGTGACGACAGAATCAGTTGCCACTAATAAGGTTTCTAACAATTTCCCTTGATTTTGGGGGAGTAAAATCGAATGTCCGTTGATATAAAGGGTATAGGTATTTCGATCCAGCAGAAAATTATCTTTTTCAAGTAGATTTTGTCTACCTTCATAGCGTTTCAAGATATTTTCTATACGTGCCAAAAATCTTTCTTTTTTGAAAGGCTTTGTTAAGTACTCGTCTGCCCCTAATTTTAAGGCGTAGATCTCATCTTTTAATTGTTCACGGGAGGTGAGAACCAATATGGGCACAGAGCGTTTTGACTTGAGATTTTTACAAATTTGAAAACCTGTTTCTCCCGGCAAATTCAAATCCAGTATGATTAGATCTGTATCGTATTGCAGCACTTGTTGGCTTGTGTCTTTGAAGTCAGTCAACTTATCAACTTGATAACCCGCTTTCTCTAACAAGATGACAATTTCATCTCGAATCAAGGCTTCATCTTCAATAACCAGAATATGCTTCATATCGGTTCCTCCTTTTCCTAATTTATTCTACCTTATTCATCTCTTTTGGGTTCCATTAAGGACAATAAGTACTTGTTGCTATTTTTCTTTACAATTCTGATATAGATGACTTCAAATCCAGCTAAGAGCAGTACTATCAGCATGGCTGTGATAAATTTCTGCCCCATGGCCATTCTTGCACTGGCTGGTACTATTCCTGTGAGGAGGGAGCCCACTCCGAAGCTACTACTGATAAGTGCAAGGGCTATTGGCAGACCGAAATACCAATTGATTTGCTTTTCTGACGATTTACAAAGAGTTTCGTAGTTGGCTCCGAGATGGATCAAGGTTTGGTATCGTCTGTAGGATTGTCTTTGTCCCATCAAAAATTGAACGCCAATGATTGTATTTGCCACAACAAGGAAGATGATAGCTAGATAGATAGTGATATAGCTGGCAGAGATAATGTAAAATAATTGTCTCCCCATATTTTGTATATAGCTTTCATAGCCAAGAGAGGTTTGATTTAGCTTTTCATTCGTATCTGAGATAGCTCTCATCAGGCCTTTTTCCTTGACTAGCTCAGGAGCCAAGATACCGCTAACATAGTTCGAATAGCGACCGTCTGTATAGTTCATAAAGACTTCATCTGGGACTATGAGGGCAACAGAGAGGGTGATTTCACGATCCGTTACGATTGGTAAAGACTGTACCTCGCCAATCAATTTTACATCATTTCCCATGACTTTGATTTGAGGCTTCGTCTTCAGAACAGAGTTGACGAGACTTTCATCTGGGAGAAAATCTTTCCCCATATACAAGTAGGCTTCCTTGCTAGTTAATTCTAGAGGAGGGAGATTGGCAGCCTTTCTAAGTTCATTGTATTCGGAAACTGGCATGAGGTGGGAATTAGTAGACGGTTTAAATTTTTGTAGCAAAATTTCCTTGTTCTTGCTGTCTTTTTGCTTTTTCAACTCCTTTATGACCTCTTCAAAGGACACGGACTCGTGTTCTTTAGGTTTGCCCACTTTGATTTGCAGAATCTTTGAAAACTGTGATGCTAGACCAGCAGCTTCAAGCTCTTTTTTTACTGTACTTACATCAAGATTTTCATCTGTTTCCTGCTTGCTATCTCTAAATGTATAATCCAATACGTGGGTTTGATTGCCTGAATTGCCGCTTGCAATGGCCACACCTGCTCCAAAGAGGCACAAGGCAGAGAAGATTAAGAGGGAGCATATAGCCAGTATAGTTGAGCGCTGGATAACTAATTCCTGAATCTGTCTAAAATTATAGGCATGAAGTTTTCGATTGTTTCCAAGCTTGACCAAAAAGTCTATAAACAAACGCATGCCAAAGAAGAGGAGGATAGTTCCCAGAGTACCTAAGAGAACAGTGATGCCCATGGTTATGACACTCTCCCAAGCTCGTCCACTCATACCCAAGTAATAGGCTGTTCCTAGAAGTAAAATTCCGAGGACGGAAGCAAGAAGGTACACACCCTTGGGGAGTAGTTTCTTCATCCCAGAAGGCGAATAGGATAGCAGGTTTCCGATTTCCATATTGGCCGTCTTTGCACTTAAAAGAACAAAGACAGCTAATTTGACGGCTAGGAAGCCGATGACTGTATAGAGTAGAGCTGTGGTAGATAGTGAAAATTGATGTTCAATAATCCCTAGTCCCACAATTTTAGCGGTTATTAGGCTAATCAGTTCTGAAATTAAGATGGAAATAGGAAGGCCTATTCCAAGGGCAAGGACACTGTTTCTCAAATCCTCGAGCAGAAGTAGCAAGAACAGTTTGCTTCTTCGCATTCCCAGTGTGAGATAGACACCAAATTCATGTTTTCTCCTTTCCATCTGCATACTGCTTGCGAAGTAGACGAGAAAAAAGAGAATAAAGAGAGTTGCTACATAAAGAATGGGAATCATGCTAAAGAGTTTATCTACAGCATGACTCTCTATTTGTTTTAGAAAGAGCATCACATCTTGATGAGACAAAGAAAGGATGATGTAAAAGGAGATAATAGAAAGAACCATAGAACTGAAATACAAGCCGTTATTCTTTCGATCTCTCTTACTATTTCTTGAGACTAATTTAGAAAACATTGCCATCACCTCCAGCCAGGGCTGCCATGACCTTTAGTATTCTGTGGTAAAAATCTTCTTGACTTTCTCTTGGATAGTCGCGTCGAATTTCATGGAAGAGTTTTCCGTCTTGGATAAACAAGATGCGGTTGCAAAAGCTGGCTGCAACGGAGTCGTGGGTCACCATGAGAATGGTGGTTTCTTCCACTTGATTCATTTCAGCTAATTTTTGCATCAAAATGGTCGCATTTTTTGAATCCAAAGCTCCTGTGGGCTCATCTGCAAATACAATCTTAGGGTCTAAAATCAAAGCACGCGCAGCAGCTACCCTTTGCCGTTGACCACCTGATAATTGAGAAGGGAACTTATCCAGAAGTTCAGAAATATCCAGATATTGGGAAAGTAATTCTAACCGAACCTTGCTTTCGTTGGCATCGACCTTGTGCAAAGACAAGGGAAGTAAAATATTTTCTTTGGCTGTCAGATTGTCCAAAAGCTCAAAATTCTGAAAGAGGTAGCCAATTTCCTTGCCACGATAATCAGCTAATTGGCTCCCTTTTAACTGACCTAAATCCTTTTCTTGCATTTGAATGGATCCGTCAGTTGGCTTGATGATAGTGGCGAGACAGTTAAGAAGGGTTGTTTTCCCAGAACCGCTACTCCCCATAATTCCTAAGAATTCACCTTTTACAACTTGAAAAGATATGCCGTTCAAGGCCTTGGTGATATTCGGCTCTTTTCCATAATGCTTTTTTAATGATTCTACTCGTAAAATTGTTTCCATGTGAAACACCTCCATCTTTTGTTACTTTCATTATAGTATGAATCAGAGTAGAATAACACTTACGGATGATGTAAGAAATCTTTATCATTAGGTTATTGGAGCTATACTTACTATATTATAGCATGGTTTCAAGTATTTAAAAAGAGGAGTTGAGAGTCGAGAAATTTTCCTAATATTGAAATTATAAAAAATAATACCACTGTAGTCCATGCTCCAGCAGTATTATTTTTTATTTTATAGGAAACTCTACTCCCACTCAATTGAGACTGGTATATCCCTATCCCTTGTAAATCAAGGGTTTAGAAGGGTTATATACTTCAATGGGGGGATTGATTTTTTCATATGTTGATTTCAATTAAATTTTACTCTTGTTTCTGATGCGGTTTGTATGGTAATTGCATTTGTAAGTAGTTGAGCTATCTCTTTATCAGCACCACTGTACAAGTACTAATGATAGTCAGCTATCAGGAACATATTCATACGAAAAAAGCGGTATTGATGGTTCTGAAATGGGATTCGAAGACGAAGAATTGACATTGCATTACGAACTAAAAGTAAGTGGTGATGAAAACATATTTAATATCAATCTCCTTTCAGAGAGAGGCAATAATGTGAAGTACCTCTATTCCGAGAAAGTAGCTATTGATACAGACAAACAGATTATCAGTGATAACAATGGTACTGAGCTGAAATATTCAGTTTCTGGAGATTCTGTAACAATGCCTGATTTAGCAGGAGATAGTGGTGAAACAGTAACATTAAGTAAATAGAATAAACCCAAAAAGAGAGCTTGATATGTAATCTATCAGGCTCTATTCTTGTAAGTTTGTAAGTAATATTTTATATTAATCATCTAATTACAGTTTTTTTACATTTTTTATTAATATTTCTGTATTGTCAATTAAAAATTTCCCATCATTATTACTAATAAACTCATTGATATATTTAAGAATACAAACATAATGATTATAGTAAACGTTATATGTATTTACATCTAAACAGAAGTGAGTTAAAGCAAATTTAACATGGTCAGTTCGTTTAATATCGGTGAAATCTACGATTTTTGCTCTATTGGCATCAATTTTCTTTCCTAGAGCATATCTATTCGGAATTTCGTTATTATCACTATTATGAATGATACTATAGTCATTCATAATG
>NZ_RJNU01000009.1:0-93315 GCF_003942695.1 Streptococcus mitis | reverse complement strand
ATAACCCCAGAGAGGCCAGGCCTCTCTTTTTGTATGCAGTTGAGGTAGCGAGAAGTATAGAATAGAGAAAGTAGACTCAGGGGCTCGCGCATTTTGTTAAACTAAATGCAGAAAGGAGAGGTCTATGAATCTAAAAGAGTTGTATGAAGAAAGTAAAGGGATTGTAAACAAGTGCCGCAAAGAATACCATTTACATCTGTGGGAGAAAGAGGACTGGGACCAGGAGGGGATGATGTGCCTGTATGAGCTGGTCAGTCACCATCCAGAGTTACTAGTTGGTGAACGACACCGACTATATGTCTGCTTTAAAACCAAATTCCGCAATCGTATCTTGGACTACATCCGCAAACAGGAAAGTCACAAGCGCCGTTTCGACAAAGAGCCTTATGAGGAGGTGAGCGAAATCAGCCATCGCCTAGGAGAAAAAGGACTGAGACTGGATGATTACTATCTCTTTCATGAGCTTCTAAAGAATTACAAGGCAAGTCAGAGTAAAGAAAAACAAGAACAACTTGACCGACTAATGGGAGGAGAATGTTTCAAAGGACGCAAGGCACTTCTAGGAGAATTAAGAGTGGTATTGAGTGATTTTAGATAAAATGAAAGGAGATTAAAAAAGCCCTTGACAAAGAGGAAAAAGTAGGTATAATAGAAAGAGTTGAAAAGCTCAGGTCCGTTGGTCAAGGGGTTAAGACACCGCCTTTTCACGGCGGTAACACGGGTTCGAATCCCGTACGGACTATGGGTATATCGCAGGGATGAAAAAAATAAAAAAAGTTTCAAAAAAGTGTTGACAGAGGCAGGTAGCTGTGAAAAAAACAATAAATCTGTCAGTGACAGAAATGAGTGAGAACTCAAACTTTTAATGAGAGTTTGATCCTGGCTCAGGACGAACGCTGGCGGCGTGCCTAATACATGCAAGTAGAACGCTGAAGGAGGAGCTTGCTTCTCTGGATGAGTTGCGAACGGGTGAGTAACGCGTAGGTAACCTGCCTGGTAGCGGGGGATAACTATTGGAAACGATAGCTAATACCGCATAATAGNAGNTNTTGCATGANANNTGNTTNAAAGGTGCAANTGCATCACTACCAGATGGACCTGCGTTGTATTAGCTAGTTGGTGNGGTAACGGCTCACCAAGGCGACGATACATAGCCGACCTGAGAGGGTGATCGGCCACACTGGGACTGAGACACGGCCCAGACTCCTACGGGAGGCAGCAGTAGGGAATCTTCGGCAATGGACGGAAGTCTGACCGAGCAACGCCGCGTGAGTGAAGAAGGTTTTCGGATCGTAAAGCTCTGTTGTAAGAGAAGAACGAGTGTGAGAGTGGAAAGTTCACACTGTGACGGTATCTTACCAGAAAGGGACGGCTAACTACGTGCCAGCAGCCGCGGTAATACGTAGGTCCCGAGCGTTGTCCGGATTTATTGGGCGTAAAGCGAGCGCAGGCGGTTAGATAAGTCTGAAGTTAAAGGCTGTGGCTTAACCATAGTACGCTTTGGAAACTGTTTAACTTGAGTGCAAGAGGGGAGAGTGGAATTCCATGTGTAGCGGTGAAATGCGTAGATATATGGAGGAACACCGGTGGCGAAAGCGGCTCTCTGGCTTGTAACTGACGCTGAGGCTCGAAAGCGTGGGGAGCAAACAGGATTAGATACCCTGGTAGTCCACGCCGTAAACGATGAGTGCTAGGTGTTAGACCCTTTCCGGGGTTTAGTGCCGCAGCTAACGCATTAAGCACTCCGCCTGGGGAGTACGACCGCAAGGTTGAAACTCAAAGGAATTGACGGGGGCCCGCACAAGCGGTGGAGCATGTGGTTTAATTCGAAGCAACGCGAAGAACCTTACCAGGTCTTGACATCCCTCTGACCGCTCTAGAGATAGAGTTTTCCTTCGGGACAGAGGTGACAGGTGGTGCATGGTTGTCGTCAGCTCGTGTCGTGAGATGTTGGGTTAAGTCCCGCAACGAGCGCAACCCCTATTGTTAGTTGCCATCATTCAGTTGGGCACTCTAGCGAGACTGCCGGTAATAAACCGGAGGAAGGTGGGGATGACGTCAAATCATCATGCCCCTTATGACCTGGGCTACACACGTGCTACAATGGCTGGTACAACGAGTCGCAAGCCGGTGACGGCAAGCTAATCTCTTAAAGCCAGTCTCAGTTCGGATTGTAGGCTGCAACTCGCCTACATGAAGTCGGAATCGCTAGTAATCGCGGATCAGCACGCCGCGGTGAATACGTTCCCGGGCCTTGTACACACCGCCCGTCACACCACGAGAGTTTGTAACACCCGAAGTCGGTGAGGTAACCTTTTAGGAGCCAGCCGCCTAAGGTGGGATAGATGATTGGGGTGAAGTCGTAACAAGGTAGCCGTATCGGAAGGTGCGGCTGGATCACCTCCTTTCTAAGGATAAGGAACTGCACATTGGTCTTGTTTAGTCTTGAGAGGTCTTGTGGGGCCTTAGCTCAGCTGGGAGAGCGCCTGCTTTGCACGCAGGAGGTCAGCGGTTCGATCCCGCTAGGCTCCATTGGTGAGAGATCACCAAGTAATGCACATTGAAAATTGAATATCTATATCAAATAGTAACAAGAAAATAAACCGAAACGCTGTAGTATTAAAAGAGTTACTGACTGAAAGGTCAGAAAATAAGGTTAAGTTAATAAGGGCGCACGGTGGATGCCTTGGCACTAGGAGCCGAAGAAGGACGTGACAAACGACGATATGCCTTGGGTAGCTGTAAGTAAGCGATGATCCAGGGATTTCCGAATGGGGGAACCCAACAGGTACTACCTGTTACCCATATCTGTTAAGGATATGAGGAGGAAGACGCAGTGAACTGAAACATCTAAGTAGCTGCAGGAAGAGAAAGCAAAAGCGATTGCCTTAGTAGCGGCGAGCGAAACGGCAGGAGGGCAAACCGAAGAGTTTACTCTTCGGGGTTGTAGGACTGCAATGTGGACTCAAAGATTATAGAAGAATGATTTGGGAAGATCAGCCAAAGAGAGTAACAGCCTCGTATTTAAAATAGTCTTTGTACCTAGCAGTATCCTGAGTACGGCGGGACACGAGAAATCCCGTCGGAATCTGGGAGGACCATCTCCCAACCCTAAATACTCCCTAGTGACCGATAGTGAACCAGTACCGTGAGGGAAAGGTGAAAAGCACCCCGGGAGGGGAGTGAAATAGAACCTGAAACCGTGTGCCTACAACAAGTTCGAGCCCGTTAATGGGTGAGAGCGTGCCTTTTGTAGAATGAACCGGCGAGTTACGATATGATGCGAGGTTAAGTTGAAGAGACGGAGCCGCAGGGAAACCGAGTCTGAATAGGGCGCATTAGTATCATGTCGTAGACCCGAAACCATGTGACCTACCCATGAGCAGGTTGAAGGTGCGGTAAGACGCACTGGAGGACCGAACCAGGGCACGTTGAAAAGTGCTTGGATGACTTGTGGGTAGCGGAGAAATTCCAAACGAACTTGGAGATAGCTGGTTCTCTCCGAAATAGCTTTAGGGCTAGCGTCGACATTAGAGATTCTTGGAGGTAGAGCACTGTTTGGGTGAGGGGTCCATCCCGGATTACCAATCTCAGATAAACTCCGAATGCCAAAGAATTATGGTCGGCAGTCAGACTGCGAGTGCTAAGATCCGTAGTCGAAAGGGAAACAGCCCAGACCACCAGCTAAGGTCCCAAAATAATTGTTAAGTGGAAAAGGATGTGGGGTTGCACAGACAACTAGGATGTTAGCTTAGAAGCAGCTATTCATTCAAAGAGTGCGTAATAGCTCACTAGTCGAGTGACCCTGCGCCGAAAATGTACCGGGGCTAAAACAATTTACCGAAGCTGTGGATACCTTTATAGGTATGGTAGGAGAGCGTTCTATGTGTGATGAAGGTATACCGTGAGGAGTGCTGGAACGCATAGAAGTGAGAATGCCGGTATGAGTAGCGAAAGACAGGTGAGAATCCTGTCCACCGTAAGACTAAGGTTTCCAGGGGAAGGCTCGTCCGCCCTGGGTTAGTCGGGACCTAAGGAGAGACCGAAAGGTGTATCCGATGGACAACAGGTTGATATTCCTGTACTAGAGTATGTAGTGATGGAGGGACGCAGTAGGCTAACTAAAGCAGACGATTGGAAGTGTCTGTCTAAGCAGTGAGGTGTGAATTGAGTTAAATGCTTAGTTCTATAACATTGAGCTGTGATGGGGAGCGAAGTTTAGTAGCGAAGTTAGTGACGTCACACTGCCAAGAAAAGCTTCTAGCGTTAAACATACTCTACCCGTACCGCAAACCGACACAGGTAGTCGAGGCGAGTAGCCTCAGGTGAGCGAGAGAACTCTCGTTAAGGAACTCGGCAAAATGACCCCGTAACTTCGGGAGAAGGGGTGCTGACTTTAAGTCAGCCGCAGTGAATAGGCCCAAGCAACTGTTTATCAAAAACACAGCTCTCTGCTAAATCGTAAGATGATGTATAGGGGGTGACGCCTGCCCGGTGCTGGAAGGTTAAGAGGAGTGCTTAGCGGTAACGCGAAGGTATGAATTGAAGCCCCAGTAAACGGCGGCCGTAACTATAACGGTCCTAAGGTAGCGAAATTCCTTGTCGGGTAAGTTCCGACCCGCACGAAAGGCGTAATGATTTGGGCACTGTCTCAACGAGAGACTCGGTGAAATTTTAGTACCTGTGAAGATGCAGGTTACCCGCGACAGGACGGAAAGACCCCATGGAGCTTTACTGCAGTTTGATATTGAGTGTCTGTACCACATGTACAGGATAGGTAGGAGTCTATGAGATCGGGACGCCAGTTTCGAAGGAGACGTTGTTGGGATACTACCCTTGTGTTATGGCCACTCTAACCCGGATAGGTTATCCCTATCGGAGACAGTGTCTGACGGGCAGTTTGACTGGGGCGGTCGCCTCCTAAAAGGTAACGGAGGCGCTGGGCTGTTCGCCCATTAAAGCGGCACGCGAGCTGGGTTCAGAACGTCGTGAGACAGTTCGGTCCCTATCCGTCGCGGGCGTAGGAAATTTGAGAGGATCTGCTCCTAGTACGAGAGGACCAGAGTGGACTTACCGCTGGTGTACCAGTTGTCTTGCCAAAGGCATCGCTGGGTAGCTATGTAGGGAAGGGATAAACGCTGAAAGCATCTAAGTGTGAAACCCACCTCAAGATGAGATTTCCCATGATTATATATCAGTAAGAGCCCTGAGAGATGATCAGGTAGATAGGTTAGAAGTGGAAGTGTGGTGACACATGTAGCGGACTAATACTAATAGCTCGAGGACTTATCCAAAGTAACTGAGAAAACTTAGCGTATGGTTTTTCTAATTATTTGATAGATATTCAATTTTGAGTAGGTATTACTCAGAGTTAAGTGACGATAGCCTAGGAGATACACCTGTACCCATGCCGAACACAGCAGTTAAGCCCTAGAACGCCGGAAGTAGTTGGGGGTTGCCCCCTGTGAGATATGGAAGTCGCTTAGCTTTTATCCGCCATAGCTCAGTTGGTAGTAGCGCATGACTGTTAATCATGATGTCGTAGGTTCGAGTCCTACTGGCGGAGTCATATAAAAAAGAACACCACTGGTGTTCTTTTTTATTATGTGACTATTAGTCCGTCTCGCTCCGTCAGGTGCGAGACAAATAAACCACCCGCTATGCGGGTGCGCGTTGAAGGTTATACCAAAAAAACTCCAAACGCGATACAATAAAGGTGTTCAAGCCAATTGTAAAGCGAAAGGAGAAAAATATGGCACAAAAGGCACATAGTTTATCACACACAAAGTGGATGTGTAAATATCACATTGTATTCACCCCTAAGTATAGACGAAAAATCATTTATAATCAATATCGAAGTAGTTTGGGAGAAATATTCCACCGATTATGTAGTTATAAAGGTGTTGAGATTATCGAAGGACACTTAATGCCAGATCATGTACATATGTTAGTCAGTATTCCACCAAGGATAAGTGTTTCAAGTTTCATGGGTTATTTAAAAGGCAAAAGTGCACTCATGATGTTTGACAAACACGCCAACCTCAAGTACAAGTTTGGCAACCGGCATTTTTGGGCAGAAGGTTACTACGTGAGTACAGTGGGAGTTAATGAAGCCACAATTAAGAAATATATTCAAGATTAAAGAAATTATCCAGCGTCTTTAGGCGCTGGCTGGTAATTTGGGCTTATAGCCCTGGTGCAAACCACCCGTTTGACGGGTGGTCATGATTTTATAAATGAAGTAAACTTCTCAAAATTCAAAACTTAATTTTGGCATCTATAATTACCTTTATATTTTATTTTTAGTTAGTTTAGCTTTAAATTCTTCTTTTATAGGATTTGAAGCTTTTTTAGTTCGTTTTTCTGTTAGACTAGTGTTAATAATAAGAAAGGGATTTTTTATATGCTTCAAAAATTTTATGAACGAGCATTTGTCTTTTTGAAACTAGTTGAACAAGAATATGTTTCTTTATGCCAGAGTTCTGCTGAGTGGGAATCACTTCATTTTCGTTTTTTACTTTATTACTTGATAAGATTTAGAATTAAAAGTGATAAAGAGTTTTGTTTATATCATTTTCAGACGGCCTATCGCTTGTATTTAGATAAATTCTTGCTAGAAGGTACTACTCTAAACTAGTGACGTTCATATATCATTTATCACGAACAATAATCTGTATTGATTTTATATTTTGTAGGATTTTGTTTAATTTTTAAGGTTTTGAATTTTGTTATTTACAGAAATTCCAAATCTTTTCCAGTGTTTCTTCTTGATAAAATGGTCTTTTTTTCTTATAATAAATTGTAAGATATAATTGCAGGTGAGATTCCTGCCATGTATGTGAGAAAGGAAGAGCCTGAGGGCTCAGACAAGATTATGACTTCAGTTGTTGTTGTAGGTACCCAGTGGGGTGATGAAGGTAAAGGGAAGATTACAGACTTCCTTTCAGCGAATGCAGAAGTGATTGCACGTTACCAAGGTGGTGATAATGCAGGTCACACGATTGTGATTGATGGTAAGAAATTTAAGTTGCACTTGATTCCATCTGGGATTTTCTTTCCTGAAAAAATCTCTGTTATTGGGAACGGTATGGTTGTAAATCCTAAATCTCTTGTAAAAGAGTTGAGCTATCTTCATGAGGAAGGTGTAACAACTGATAACTTGCGTATTTCTGATCGTGCGCATGTTATTTTGCCTTATCATATCGAGTTGGATCGTTTGCAAGAAGAAGCTAAGGGTGATAATAAGATTGGTACTACAATTAAAGGAATTGGTCCAGCATATATGGATAAGGCTGCTCGTGTGGGAATTCGTATTGCGGATCTTTTGGATAAAGAGATTTTTCGTGAGCGTTTGGAACGCAATCTTGCGGAAAAGAATCGTTTGTTTGAAAAATTGTATGACAGTACCCCTATTTCAATTGATGATATTTTTGAAGAGTACTATGAGTATGGCCAACAAATCAAGCAGTATGTGACAGATACATCTGTTATCTTGAATGATGCACTTGATAACGGTAAACGTGTACTTTTTGAAGGTGCACAAGGTGTCATGTTGGACATTGACCAAGGTACTTATCCATTTGTTACTTCTTCAAACCCTGTCGCTGGTGGTGTGACAATTGGGTCTGGTGTTGGTCCAAGTAAGATTGACAAGGTTGTAGGTGTATGTAAAGCCTACACAAGTCGTGTAGGAGATGGACCTTTCCCAACTGAGTTGTTTGATGAAGTGGGAGATCGCATTCGTGAAGTAGGTCATGAGTATGGTACAACAACTGGCCGTCCACGTCGTGTGGGTTGGTTTGACTCAGTTGTGATGCGTCATAGTCGCCGTGTATCTGGGATTACCAATCTTTCATTGAATTCTATTGATGTTTTGAGCGGTTTGGATACTGTGAAAATTTGTGTGGCTTATGATCTCGATGGTCAACGTATCGACCACTACCCAGCTAGTCTTGAGCAATTAAAACGTTGCAAACCTATCTACGAGGAATTGCCAGGTTGGTCAGAAGACATTACTGGAGTCCGTAATTTAGAAGACCTTCCTGAGAATGCACGTAACTATGTTCGTCGTGTAAGCGAGTTAGTTGGTGTTCGTATCTCAACTTTCTCAGTAGGTCCTGGTCGTGAACAAACTAATATTTTAGAAAGTGTTTGGTCATAGGAGATTTTTAAGATTAGTTTAAGACAGGGCGGGTATACTATAGATAGTTACAAGAAGACCTCCTAACTTGTTGTAACAAATATCCTAAACTTTTCTTTTTCATAATAATCTCCCTATTAAGTCACCGCATTCGGTGGCTTTTTTAGTTCCTAAGTCCTATATAGGCTTCTACTTGACTTTTTAAGATAAAGAAAAAAAAACAGTGGGATAGAAATCTCTAGACTAAGTTTCGATTTGGTAAACCTATATCTGTAAGATTTCAACATTTGAGTAAATTGGTTAATGTTGTGAATGGAGAAAAGAAGTTTTGGTAAAAGTAGCTTTTTGAATTCTAAAATACCAACAAATCGTTAAATTTGCCAACACATCAAAGGTTCATAACCAAGCAAAAATGAGGTTGGGATTTTTGATCCCAGCCTCTTCAGTGAACTATTTTCTTTAGAATTTATAAGTTAGATAAAATTAAATTTTTTGTAAATTAGCTTATTTGATAACTTGGTTTCCTGATTTGTCATTTTGAATTTGGTTCATTTCGTGCATAAAAACATCTGCTTTCAGTTTATCTGTGATGATACTGATACTTATTAACTTATTTAGATTTTTCTCATACCCTTCTAAAAAAATAGGATTTCTAATTTTCATGGTTAACTTTGCACAATTAAAGGGACGCTTTTTAATGGTTATTTGTTCGATGTCTTGAAGTTTAAATTGATAATGTAATACACTGAGGCCTCTGCTACTATAGGTATAATACTGAACAGTATTGTTTTTATGAACTTCTAATTTTACTCCATTTATGAAGAGATAATACCCCATAAACCATAGAAGAAGTGGAGCATAAATCAGTACGATTGCTATAATAATCTTGTCTGTAAAATCGGTATTATAAGCTATCAGATGCTTTAGAATCCAGAGAATCATAACAGATAAAGATATCATGAACGGTCCCCCCTGCTCTATTAAATTGATTTTTATATGGAAACATTAAGGTAAATTTTGGTTTATCCAGTAATAACTCTAATTTCATCATTTACCCTTTCATATTGTTTATTGTATAAATATCAGTATATTCATCTCTTGAACTTTCTATGTCAGTTATCTCCATTATTTTAAGTTCATGATTTCTGATTTTCTATCAATTTTGCTAATATTATACTCTTTTTAAAACATTATTTCTATAATCCAGCGATTTAATACTATCTAAAGTTAGTCAGTGTAAATATTATAGAGCTCTTTTTTTGTCTAGGAAAACATGATATAATAATAAAATCGACAAGCAGGAAAAGAGAGAAACTATGGATTATACAGTTGAAGAAAAAGAAGTTTTTATGAGAGAGGCTTTGAGAGAGGCTGAGATTGCCCTAGAACACGATGAAATTCCAATTGGTTGTGTCATTGTCAAGAATGGAGAAATCATTGGTCGGGGGCATAATGCGCGCGAGGAGTTGCAACGGGCGGTTATGCATGCAGAAATCATGGCCATAGAAAATGCGAATGCAAGTGAAGAGAGTTGGCGTCTGCTTGACTGTACGTTGTTTGTGACCATTGAGCCTTGTGTTATGTGTAGTGGGGCGATTGGACTTGCCCGTATTCCAAATGTAGTTTACGGGGCTAAAAACCAGAAATTTGGTGCTGCTGGTAGTTTGTACGATATTTTGACAGATGAGCGTCTCAATCATCGTGTAGAGGTAGAAACGGGAATTTTGGAGAGTGAGTGTGCAGCGATTATGCAGGACTTTTTCCGAAATCGACGGAAAAAATAATTTCTCTTTAAAAACAGAGGGGAATGTGGTATAATAAATAGTGGAGCAACAGTTCTGCGTGAAGCGGGTCAGGGGAGGAATCCAGCAGCCCTAAGCGATGTGAATTGTGTGCTCTTTTTTCGTGCATAAAACAAACCCTTTAACATCAACGGTTTAAAGGGTTTTTATTTATTTTATCGAGAAAAAAGGGGCAGTAAAGGGGCAAAATTTATAGTTTTATCTTTTCTAACTTGCTAGATATATCTGATACCATTTTTTGGGTAACGTGTGAATAAATTTCAAGTGTTGTCTTTGAATCAGAATGACCTACACGATCCATGATAGCAGTTAACGGGATTCCTAATTCAGCAAGTAAAGAGATATGAGAATGTCTGAACATGTGAGTAGTGATATTTTTGTCAATACCTAGCTTTTTACCATGATTTTTTAAAGGTATAATAACCCTGGCACTTGTTATTGGCTCTCCTAGAGTGTTGATAAAAATAGAATCAGTATCAAATCCGTTTTTTGTATTCTCTAGAATTTGCTCTTTGATAATATCTAACACT
Source organism: Streptococcus mitis (assembly GCF_003942695.1). Taxonomy (GTDB): domain Bacteria; phylum Bacillota; class Bacilli; order Lactobacillales; family Streptococcaceae; genus Streptococcus; species Streptococcus mitis_BD. Next base: position 82,843 of record NZ_RJNU01000009.1, on the reverse strand, counting down.
TTTTGAGGAGCAGTTATAATTCTATCTGATTTTGCCGTCTTTGGTGCAGTTCTCTTTTTGAGTCTAAAATCGTATGTATGCCTTATGTGGATTGTCTTTTTCGAAAAGTCTATATCGTGTTTGTAACTCAAGGCAGCAAGCTCTCCATATCTCATACCAGTTAGAAAAAGGACTTTGGCTATACGGATATACTTGTTTAAACGATAATCACGCAAAGCCTCTTTTTGTAAAGTTTTAATAAAGAGGTTGAACTCTTTTTGATCCAGATATTTTGTTCTTTTCTTTTTCAAGTCATCGGAGGTTGTAATTTTACGGGGTAGCTCGACAAAAAGCATTTCGTTGCTATTGATATAATTCATTCTAAGAGCGTACTTCATAATCTGATTGAGTTTAAATTTTATTTTTGAGGTATAATTCCTGGAGCGCCCGTCTTTAATCAGTTGATCTATGACTTTCTGCAATAATCTACGATCAATGTTTCTAACTAGATAATCGCCCTCTATCTGATTAAATATTTCATTTTTTACATGGTTTGCTGCATAGATTGTTGATTCTCTGACCCCATTTTTCCAATTATCCTCAAACTCATCATAAAGTTCTTTGAATGTTATATCAGATATGTTTTTATTTTTATCTTCTAGTTTCTTATTTATCTTTTCTTGCAAGAGTAAAATAGCCTGATTTCTTGCTTGAGGTGTTTTCTTCTCCATCGTAACTGAGACTTTTTTTAATTTCTCGGTATATGGATCTTTGTATCTCTTAAAAAATTTATATTTGCCGTTTGGCAATTCTTCCATCCACATTGATTTTAACCTCACTTTTTGGTAAAATGGGTATAGTAAAGAGGGCTTTTTAATGCCTTTTACTATACTGAACACCTCACGCTCTCCTTGACCAAAATTTGAGTGTGGGGATTTTTTAATTCTTCAGCATCAAATACGCATCGACGTAAATTAAAGGTACGCTTTTCTCTTTATTGCTATTTGTAGTGTATTCGTAAGAAAGTAAGTAACGTCCGTTTACAGTTAGGTGATCTTTTTCTAAAAATCTTTTTTCTATACGTTCAGTCTCCATGAACAGCATATAGAAATCACCGCTGGGTTGTGTAGCAAGTATTTTCGTGTACTTGCCTTCTTTAAAAATTTGCACTATCTCCAGATTGTCGATTCTCATTTTTAAAGAGAAGAATTTTTCTGGCTCTCTGAGAACTGTTTTGTAATCATAGATTTTATAATCATCTGACTTGTAATTGTCTTTTGTGACCTTATCAACTTTAGTCAATAGCTTATCAAAATATTCTTCTACGCTAATATCATCAGATGTTGACGATTGTGTAGTCGGTTCGCTGGATGACTTTTGCGTTTGATTTGTACAAGCGGTTGAAAGAAAAAGTGTACAAAGCAATACAGACGATATAGAAAATATTTTTTTCATTTGATCTTACTCCCTTTTCAATTCAGCAAAGCCAAATATTCCTCTTTAACCATTGTTTCATCGGCAATGGTTTTTAAATTATACTTTTCCATAAATACCAGGTAATTAAATGTAGTGGTATCTTCTGCTATATCCAACTCAGCTTTCATAAGGTGATGGATCATATTCCTATTAGCCTCAAGCTCACACTTTTCCCTAAAAAGCTGATAAGTATCTGGCGCGTGGTTTCTATGGCCTATCTCATGTAAAGCGACTTGTACCCTTTTTTCATCAGATATAGCATCACTCAAAAACATAGTTTTGAGGGCTGGGATGTAAAAGGCTTCATCTGGAAATAGACCATCTTCAAAAATCTCTATATCTATACCTAGATTTTGAGAAAATTCTTTTTCAGTCATAAACAATCCGACCTTTATTATTGTTTTCCGAGATAGATCTCTATTATGTTTTGAATTGCTTTTTTATCTTCTTCGGTTAGTGGTTTCCCATTGAAACGCATAGCAGTAGAGGCCAACTCTTCAACATCAACCTCTTTGCCCTCAAAAAAGAATTGCTCTTTATCACTTGCAATTGCAGAGTTCTCCGTACGCCCCAGAAGATAATCTGTGCTAACATTTAGGTAATCGGCGACTTTTTCTAACGGCTCAGAATTAGGTTTTGATTTTGCCCACTTTGAAATAGAGCCATTTGATAAATCAAGAGTTCGTTCAAGTTGTGCAACTGTCATAAAACGTTGTTTGACAAGCTCTTTTATTATCTCATAAGTATTCATTTCTAACACCCTCCAGAAAAAAATCTAAGAAAAATAGAAATATTTCTATATTTCTATTGACAATAGAAATAGTTCTGTGGTATTATGGTATTGTACTTGGGAGGTACACAAAATAATAAATACTACAGACGCAGAAACAGATAAAATCTGTATTTGCTACTTTTCTTATACTCTTATAATAGAATAAGTTCTATTATTTGTCAAGAGTTATCAGAAATAAAACGTAGAAATATTTCTAAAAAAAGGAGGAAAGCATGATTTACGACACTATCAAAGATGTTGCTGCAAATCAGGGGATATCGATCTATCGCATTGAGAAAGATCTGGAATTTCCAAATGGTTTGATTTCGAAATGGAACAAATCCACTCCATCAGCATCTAATCTTGCCAAGGTTGCTAAATATCTTGGCGTGACGACAGAGAAGCTACTTGGTGATGGTTAGAAAGGAGGCGATATGGCAGATGAAGATAGCCTAATTGGTAAATATCTAGAAATTTCTGGGGAGCTTGCGGGATACATTGAAGCTGAAACAGAAAAAGACCTACTTGTCCGTAGGGCGATAGTCATTAATGAGCATATCGGCTTATGTGAGCAAGCGGTCTATGTTGATAAGAAAGTGCTAGATAGCTATTGGGTCAAGATAGTAGAGTTATCTGCTATTCCTGAAACCATCAACAGCGTTGACAGCACTGATTTGGTTAGGAAATGGTTGAACATGTAAATTGACACTCTCATGTCCGTTGACATACTCAACACATTTCACCAAGTAATGCTCAGATTTATGGTCTGCTGACCTAGCGACAACAGAGCCGATAGTAGGAATAGCGGGCAACGTCATTGGTAGAGGTTCAACACGACCATTAATCATGATGTGACAAGTAATCATGACTTATTCTCCTTTCATGTAGGGTAAGTCAATTATAGCAAATTTAAAAGGAGGAGTTATGACAGATTTTAAAAACTTAAATCTTCAGCTAATCTTTCAGAAACGCGACTGAGGATTATACAGCGGTCAGAAATGATTTTCTGAGAGATCCAAAACTTGAGCCAGCAACAATTGGGATATTGATGGTCATTCTTAGCAATAAAGAGAATTGGCTTGTCTATCCAGAGGAAATAGCTAAACGGTTGAATATTAGCCGCGAAATGGTTTTAAGGCATTTCAAAAAGATTGAAAAAGCTGGATATTTACGGACTGTCAAAAAAAGCCTCGGCAGAGGGAGAGGAGTTCAGACTTTCAGATTCTTCTCAGATACAAAAATAACCGATTTTCAATTTGAAATTATGTTGCAACGTCTGGATGAAGCGATAGCTATGAAGAAGTCTGAGTTATCCACAATTGATTAATACAAAGTTGCGTTTTACAACATTGTATTTTATAACATTGTATTTTACAACGTTGTAAAATAAGGCACTAATAAGTATTAAATAACAACAAGTATTAAATAACAATAAATACTAACTAACAACAAGTACTACTTCTCTAAATAAATAAAAGAGAGGGTAGAAAAAAAATACAAAGGAGAAACGAAATGAGACCAAGAAAATATCCGTATAGTTTCAAACCAAATCTGATGAACATTTTAGATAGTCGCTTCTATACACGGCTAATTGTTGAAACAGAGGATGGAGCGAAAAAAATAGCAGAAGTCACACTAGATGATGTAACTTCTGCTACAGGGTATGTTGTAAGGCTAAGACCGAATTATGACTAGCCTTTAGGAGGGAATGGGTCTTTACCGTGGCTGTCACGGCTTTGAATTTTCCCATCTTTGCCATGAATGATTAGTTCGGAACCTTGATTTCGTGAAATCTGTCTAGCAATATTTTTAGCTTCACTCTTTGTAGTAGTATGAACAGTTGCTCTTGAATTGCCAGCACCTTTCACGTTCCAACCACCATTTTTGGCAGGGACAACATGCTGATTTTTACCCATGATTAAATCTCCTTTCTGTTTGAATTTTGACTAAAACGTGAGAGGTCTTAGTCAAGATATATTATATGCTAAAAAGCAATGTTTGTCAATATATTGTGTGAAAGAGAGAAGGAAATCTAAAATAAGCACAATATATAGTGTAATAGCATATATAAGCACAAAAAGTAAAAAAATAAAGCTAGATAAGGAGAAAAAAGCTATGCTTTGGGAAAAAATATCTGAAAAACTTTCGGAAAGAAATTGGACAGTTTATAAACTTTGTTTAAAAGCTGGTGTTGGTACAGCTGGAATCTATCGTTTAAGAGATGGAGAAGTGAAAGATTTATATTTTGACACAGTTAAGAAAATTGCTGATGCGTTAGAGATCAGCATAGATGAATTAAGATAAAACAAAAAAGCACCTGACGGCAATCAGGCGCATGACAAAATTATTCAAAAAAACTATACCACGAAAGGAGCAAAAATGGAAACAGTTCAAATCGTGAGAATTAAAGATGTGATCATCGAGAAGATTTCTGCAAACGATGAAGAACTAGAGCACATCTTTGGATGTTCAAAACGGCAAGCGGGAGATATGAGGCGAGAGATGAAAAAATTGCCTAGTCAACAAAAACACCTCAGAAATGATGGCCAGCTTGTCACAATCAAAGGTTTTGATGCTTATCTGCAATATCGAGGCAGTCAGTCATGGAAGAAAGAAATGGCTAAAACCGTTAAGATGACACGATAGCAGAATAATAACTACTAATAAACAACAAACTCATACTTATAGATAATAAGGGATTTACAGAGTTTTTAAAGGAGGAGGAAAATGGCAGATTTAACATTTGCAGAATTGCAGCGAAAAATGCAAATCGAAAAACAAACGAAACAGGGAGTGAAATATCCGTTTAGAACCGCAGAGGATATCAATAATAAATTTAAGTCTCTTGACAGTGGTTGGAGTGTGTCATTTCCTGAAGATGACATCATTCAAAAAGGCGACAAACTGTATTATAAAGCGACAGCCGTTGCTAAAAGAGAAAGTGATGGCACGATTGAAAAAGCTATTGGATGGGCTAGAGAAGAAGATGTACCAATTTTTCACACACAAAAAGGGGATGTGAAACAGATGCAAGATCCACAATGGACAGGTGCGGTTGGTTCTTATGCTAGAAAATATGCTTTACAAGGTTTATTTGCCATTGGAGGTGAGGATGTTGATGAGTATCCAGTAGAAGAAAGCCAAGAACAAGGGCAAACTAATCAGCAACAGAAACCAAACAACCAGCAAGCCCAAGAACAAAATCAAGTAAGATACATTGACAACATTCAGTATCAAGAAATTATCAAGAACGTTGAAGAAATTGCGACGATTAAGGGAGCGCCATTTGATACAGTTGCAAATTTTGTATTGAGCAAGTACCAAATAGACGATTTCCACCAAGTGCCAGTTGATGGCTATAACATAGTGATGGAATATCTCACTAAACAAATTCAAAAAGCATACGAAAAACAAGGAGTATAAGACATGGTAAAAGATGTAACTAATAACTTAACAGAAATCAAAGTAGATTTTCAACCTGCAGTAATCAATGTTGATTACGATAGCGTGGAGAAACAACTTGCGGCAATCGTTGCACAGTACACGGATTACGAGGTGACAGCATCCACTTACAAGATTGATTATGATGAGCGTACACGCCTTAATAAATTGAAAGAGGCGCTGGAAACTCGGCGTAAGGAAATCAAAAACAACATCAATAATCCTTACAAGGAATTTGAGAAGTGGTACAAGAAAACAGTTGAGCCATTGGATGATGTTATCTCAAACATCACAGCAGGACTTAATGCGATTGATGAACATGAACGATTGATGCGCGTGGATGTCGTGCGTGCCACATTCGAGGATAAGTGTATGGTTGCAGGGATTGAAAAATCCACATTCGCTGACAAATACGATGAGTACAGCCTCAAGAAACATTTTAAAACAGGCAAGTATGAGCTGAAAAAGACAACACTTGATGAAATGGATGCTTTAGTGCTTTCAGAATTTGATGCCCTGGAAGAATACAAGGCTAACAAGCAAGCTATCCAAGAGTTAGCTCAAGAGTACGATTTACCAGCTGATAGCTATATCAGACATCTTGAAGATGGTAAGAGTCTTGTTGATATTTTCAAGATGATGAAATCAGATCGTGATGCTGAGATTGCACGCAAAGAGCAGAAAGAGGCTCAAGAAAAAGCAAAAGATGAACGACTTGAAGAAATTGCTCAATCGGCCAAGAAAAATGCTAATACGAATATCAAGGCTTACGATGCCGAAACAGGCGAGATTTTGGAACAGGATACAATTACACCAGAACCACAAAACAACGTGCGAGAGGTGGCAAAATTTGAGCCTAGCGAGCCTTTAACAATTGACTTGCGTTTGACATTGCATGGTGGGAAATCTCAGCTTGATCAGTTGAAAGAATGGCTTGAGGATAACTTTATCAGCTTTGAAACTTTGGAGGTTTAGGTGGAATTTAAAAAGTATCAACTTATTTTAGAGTTTGAGGAGGCTAACAGGCCTCTCACACAAATTGAAAAGAAAGGTCTTGCTGTCTACTCTATTGAGTATCTAAAAGCTGGGCTAGATAGCTTAGAACGTGAATATTGCAACAGGAGGTATGCTCAATGAAATTTAATGAACTGATTGAAAATGTGAAAGGTTGGTCAACAGCTAAGGAGCTTGACAAAGCAAGCCCATTATCTCAAATGCTCAAACTCAATGAAGAGTGGGGGGAGCTCAATGGTGCGACAGTGCGAAAGGATAAGGAAAAGATAGCTGATAGCGTTGGAGATATGATGGTTGTCTTGACTATCCTAGCTCAACAGATGAACTTTTCTAAAATCCATTTGTCTCTCAATCCAGATGAGAACGGACAGCATAACTTTCATTATGTAGATCAGTGGTCAGTAGAGTTACTGTACTTGCACATTGCTAATGAAATTGGATTGATTGCGCGTGGTTTGGTTGATGTTTCAACTAATACAAATCGCATTAACGCACGCACTCAAATTCAGTTAAGTAGCCGTAACATTGCTATTTATCTGATGTTTGTTGCTAAGAAATTTGACTTGACTTTGACAGAGTGCCTTGAATTGGCATGGAATGAAATCAAAGACCGTCAAGGAAAGATGGTGGATGGTGTGTTTGTTAAATCTTCTGATTTAGAGGAGGTACAAGATGGCACAAAATAAATATTATGTATCAGCTAAAAAGGATGACCTAGACTTAGGGATAGTAGTTGAGGCTGAAAATCACTATATGGCTGCTGTAAAAATGTCATCGTTACTATGGGATGAGTTTAGTCTTGATGATGTGATTGTTACAGATGTTGATGTGATGGAGGTAAAGGATGATAAATAACGTTGTTTTAGTAGGGCGACTTACAAGAGATGCCGAACTGAGATACACGCAATCTAATATTGCAGTTGCTACGTTTACTCTTGCTGTAAACCGTCCATTTAAGAACGAGGCTGGAGAGCGTGAGGCTGATTTTATCAATTGCGTTATCTGGAGACAATCAGCTGAAAATCTTGCTAATTGGGCTAAAAAAGGCTCATTGATTGGTATCACAGGAGTAATTCAAACACGTAGTTATGATAACCAGCAAGGCCAACGTGTTTATATCACAGAGGTTGTTGCTAGTAATTTTCAACTGTTGGAAAGCCGCAACAGTCAGCAAAATAATCAAGGCCATCAAGATCATCATGGCTGTTATCAGCAACAGGGTTACAGCAACCAGGGCAGTTCTTTCCAAAATGGAAATAGTTACGGACAACAAGGTAGTTTCTTTGAGGGGAACACAACAAATCCAGTTCCTGATTTCACCCGAGACAACAATCCATTTGGCAGACCGACAAACCCATTGGATATTGACGATTCAGATCTGCCGTTTTGAGGTGATTTATGAGCAAAGAAATTTGGAAAGAGATCAATGGTTATGAGGGGATTTATGAAGTTTCAAACCATGGTAGAGTTAGAACTCACAAAGATAAAATCACACATAGCCAAAGATACGGTATCAGGCATTGGAAACAGAGGATTTTGAAACCTAAATCAACCAAAACTAGAGAACCTAGGGTGTCTCTATGGAAAAATAAGAGATCGAAAGATTACCTAGTACATAGATTGGTTGCAGAGGCATTTATACCAAATCCAGATAACAAACCGACAGTAAATCATATTGATGGCAACCCAGAAAATAATCATGTTAGCAATCTTGAGTGGGCGACTTACAAAGAAAACAATAATCATGCTTTCGATAACAACCTAATCAAAACAGGAATGAGCATCATTTTAGTTGATAAAAAGACTAAAGAAATACACATGTTTAGAAGCATGGCGAAAGCTAGTGAATTCTTAGGACATAATCACGGTTATTTGAGCAGTATATTGTCACACGGTCAGACTATATCCCAATATGAAATCTACACTAAATTATAGGAGGTGCTGAATGGAATTTATCAAAGTTAAAGCAGACTTACAATGCCCATTTTGTGGACACTGTAAAGTGGTTAAGGTAGGAGCGCATCGCAAGGCTCTTACTTGCCCATCGTGTAAACAAGCTGTTTTCTTGTCGTGGGCAACTGGTATCGAGGGGGAAACTGATGAACATGGTTATTATTTCCATGCCGTCGAACCTTTCAATATCCGCAAAATCAATCAAGAGTTTCAAGATGCTTTTGAAGATGCACCACCTAAACACTCTTTCACCATCAGAAATAAGATGAGAGGGTGATATAGTGCAGAAAATGAAATTCTTAGACTTATTTGCTGGCATTGGAGGTTTTAGGATCGGCATGGAATCAGCCGGGCATGAATGTATAGGATTTTGTGAAATAGACAAATTCGCTAGAGCTAGTTATAAAGCTATACACGATACGAAAGGAGAAATTGAATTACATGACATCACAACAGTATCAGATGACACTATTCGAGGAATCGGACATGTTGATGTTATCTGTGGAGGATTTCCGTGCCAAGCTTTCTCTATTGCAGGAGCAAGACGAGGATTTGAAGATACAAGAGGAACTCTCTTCTTTGAAATCGCAAGGTTCGCATCTATTCTCAAACCCAGATATCTATTCCTTGAAAACGTCAAGGGACTCCTCAACCACGACAGAGGAAATACCTTTGAGGTCATCCTCTCAGCGTTGGATGAACTGGGGTATGATGTGGAATGGCAAGTGCTTAACAGCAAAAATTTTGGAGTCCCCCAAAATCGGGAACGTGTGTTCATTATCGGACATCTTAGAGGAGGAAGTGGACGAAAGGTATTTCCTCTCAGCGGAGATGGTGCAGCGATTACTTGTGAACAACCAAAAATAAACAAGGTTGGAAATATTAGAAAAAAAGGGAAATCGCAAAGTGGTGATGTCGTCTCAATTGACTCATTAGCTCCTACCCTGTGTAGTACTACGACACAAAAAGATCCGTTAAAAGTTTTAATTGAAAATGAAATAAAGCAGTTTGGTGTTCTGCAACCAAACTACAATCAAAGCGGCGTTGTTTATGAGATTGATGGTATTTCACCAACAATCAGAGCGTATCAAGGAGGAAATCTTGAACCTAAAATCAGAGTAAAAGAGGCAACCAAGCAAGGCTACCAAGAAGCTGAAATTGGAGATAGTGTAAACCTATCGCATCCAAACTCTAAAACACGCAGAGGGCGAGTAGGTAAGCAGATAGCAAATACTCTCTTAACTGGAGAGAGTCAAGACGTGGTTGAGCCTGACTTTAGGATTAGAAAGCTGACACCTAGAGAATGCTGGAGGTTACAAGGTTTTCCTGATTGGGCTTTTGACAAGGCGCAGGAGGTCAACTCTAACAGTCAATTATACAAGCAAGCAGGCAACAGCGTAACAGTAAATGTTATTGCTGCAATAGCACAGGGGTTAGGAGGAAATTAACCCTATTTAAACCAATTTGAAAAGGAAACAGAAAATGACAAAGATTGAAATCGTTATGGTACTTACAACTTTGATGTCTATCACATGGGCAGCGATTGTTACAATTCACACTATGCAAGCTATCAAAAAGCACAAGGCAAAAGTGGATTATTATCAGAAACCACAAGTGCAATGCGAGATTGCACGTCATGTACTTAAAAATAAATGGTACTCAGATGGTGGGGAGGTATTTAGATGAAAGTATTTGATGGCGCTAAAATGCGCGCTATCCGTAAAGAGGCAGAGCTTACTCAGTATGATCTTGCCCCTATGGTCGGTATCAGTCAAAATCGAGTAAGTGACATTGAGAGAAATGTTACAACTCCAACGATTGAGGAAATCGAGGCATTCGCCGATGCCCTAAATACTCAAGTATCATCATTTTTAAGCAATGAGTCAGAGATTGAGGTTATTGCTAACACCTTTACCAAGAAGAAAAAGGACACTGATGCAGAGTCTCACTTTGACACCTCAACTGAGCAGATGGAGCTATTTGTTGATGATACTTTACTAGGTCATGACCTAGCAGGATATGTCTTGATCAGCCATAAAAGATATCTGGAGTTGTTAGATAGTCAAGATCGCTTAAATCAGTTACAAAAACTTTTGAAGTAAGGAGGTTGTGATGAAATTTGAACTTATCAACGACCACTTTGAAAATGCTAAGCGATACAACATACCGAGGGCGCAACTTATCATTGCCGATATTCCCTATAATCTTGGAAATAATGCTTATGCTTCTGATCCTAGATGGTACAAAGATGGCGATAACAAAAACGGCGAGAGTAAGTTGGCTGGAAAATCGTTTTTTGACACAGATAATGATTTTAAAATCAATAATTTCTTTGATTTTTGTAGTCGGTTGTTGAAGAAAGAACCCAAGGAAAAGGGGAAAGCGCCTGCTATGATTGTCTTTCATGCCTGGCAACAGCGAGACATGATTATAGAATGTGGTAAAAATCATGGTTTTAATAATGCTTATCCGCTCTATTTTACAAAGAAATCAAGCCCACAAGTGCTAAAGGCCAACATGAAAATTGTTGGCGCAGTTGAAGAGGCAACGGTATTATATCGTGATAAGCCCCCTAAATTTAACAATGGTGGGGCTATGATACTCAATCATGCCCCGTGGGAAAAAGATAGCTCTTATCCCGTTATCCACCCCACGCAAAAGCCGATACCAGTTTTGAAACGATTGATTGAAATTTTTACAGATGAGGGCGATGTTGTCATTGATCCCGTAGCAGGTTCTGGATCAACTCTAAGGGCTGCTATTGAGATGAATAGGTCAGCCTATGGATTTGAAATTAAGAAAGATTTCTATAAGGCTGCACAAGAGAAAATGCTATCAACGTTTCAAACCAGCTTATTTTAAACACACTAATTATTATCAAACAACAATATATGATTTTTTGGAGGAAAAAAACAATGACTAAAGAAACTAAAAACACAGTATTAGCTGAAACTATCGTAGAGAACTTGAAAGAGTTCGTTGAGGCATTACATTATGCTAGTAAAAAGGCAATGTTCTACTCTCTTTTGGAAAAGAATGTGAGTGAATTTAAAACATCTAATGTTATACACAATATTAGTCATGATTTGCTAGATATCTTAGATGGTAAGAGTGCTAAAGAAGTGCTTGAAGAAGCTGATGAAAATGAGGATGATAGCTCTTTAGTTGGATCAATCGCTATCAATGTAGAAACTGGGAAAGTTGAGGGAATTGATGACATCAAGGACACCAAAGTAAAAGAACAGATTTTAGCAGCTGTAAGTAAAGTGGTTGAAGAGTTAGGCGGTAATTAGATGATCTTGTTTTTGAAATTGATGGTTATCAGCGCTTGCTTGCTCCTTTCTATTCTGATTTTCGTTGCTGGGCACAAAACCTACAAAAAAGGAAAAGCGGACAAGGTGGTTTGGTTTATCTTAGATGCTTATGCTATCGCTTTGATTTACACAGTGATAAAGATTTTGGAGACATGACATGAAAAATAAAAATCGAGTTGGTCTATTTTTTGCACTTGCAGCCTTGTCTTTATCAATGCTAAATCTAGGTTTGATAATCTCTAAAAATCACTATAAACCGCAGGTGGTCAAGCTGGAGCAACAAGTGGATGAATTGAAAAAAAGAAAACCAGTCATTATTTATCAAGTTGATAATGCTGGTGGGGAGCTTATCGGAACGGTAACAGATAAAGCCATTGTTGATGGGCATTATACGATTACTATCGGAGCTTATGGCAAGTTTCTTGTCACTAAAGAGCAATATGAGAGCATCAACATAGGGGATGATGCACCAGGTTATTTGAAGAAATAAAGGATGGTGAATGATGGCAAAGCCTAAAAGATATCCTTTCATGGGGGTAAGAAAAGAAAACGAAACCAAAAAAATTGCATCGATGCTAAAGAAAGTTGATGGATGCGATTTGAGAGGTACGGTTCAAATTGAATATCTCCCCGAGTTTCATAAAACAAGGATTATTGTAAAAGCAGATGGCTATGGCAAGGGAATCAGAACAGCAACTTCAATAAGTGGCTTTGATTTTTCGGAAAAAGATGGGTCTTTCTTGAAACTAGCTCTTTTTAAAAGGGTTGAAGAAATGTCACAGTTTGACTTTAGGGAGACCACAAATGAAGAATGGTCTGGAATTGTTGTAGATATAATTAAAAAGATGAGGAGGGGGAAGATGTGAAATTTGAATTTTCTTTGCCTCGAAATACTAAGCTAAAATCTCTAAACATGGTTATCAACAGTAATGACAGGCAACACCAAACAGATAAGGCTAAAGTTACTAAGCGCATTAGAGCTTTTGCTTATTGGCATACATCAATGAACAAGGATAAAGGGAGGGCTGCTTTTAGCCCCTCTAACCCTTGTGAGGTTACAGTTACAATTTACAGCCCTACTAAGTCTAAATTAGATCCGCCTAACTTGTATCCGACAGTCAAGGCTATCATTGATGGCATGACTGATGCAGGTATTTGGACAGATGATAATCATAAGGTTATCAAAAAGTTATCTTTTGTTTATGGTGGATTAAGTGAGGAAAAAGGGCATTATAGATTAGAGTTTGATATAGAAGAGGTGGAAAATGAATAAAGATCTAATTGAAACACCACGCTTTAACTTTTTTATAGGGGATGAAGTTTTCTTGAAAGGGAAAATAGTCGGTTTTAATGTGGATGAGAACAAGTTCGTTGAGAATGTAGTTAGATTGGAATACGGGCAAACTCTCAATGTACCAAACATTAATATTTATACTAAAAATGACATCACTGATAAACCCAAAATTAAAGTCAAAGTACAGCAGTGTGTGGCGGATTGGATTGAGGTTTGTAAAGAACATTTAACAACTAGTCTATATACTGCTATGAATCCAAACTTTATGAAAGAAAACAACCAAAGTTTCGATTTAATATTATGGATTAAAAAGACGAGCAACCAAGAAGCTTTCGCTCGTGCATGGCTTGACGGCTACGAGATTCAGGGAACAAAGTATATAGTGACGGATGGCAATCATTTGTATTTCAAAAACTATCAAGAAGATATTGAAATTGTCAGACTAGTGGATGAACAACCTGGTACGATGGAGTATGTCAAGAAATTCGACACAAAGGAAGAAGCCCAAAAAGCTGCAGATATTCTTGGTTGGAAAGTTCAGGAGGTGGAATAAATGACAAAATTTGTTAAAATACAATCTTGTTATAGAGGACATACTGAAGATGAGCTTATCAACATAGATGATATTAGTCGCATCTGTCTAGGCCCTAATATCTTGTTTTTAAGAACACCTTACAATTTAGGAGAACATCGTATTTCTATCACTCGAAATTCAGTAGATAAGCTCTTAAAAGTGTTGGATATTATTGGGGAGGTGGAGTGATGGTACAAACACTTGAACAAGCTGCAAAAACTGAAAGCAAACGCATAAAAATCCCAACGAAAATCAGACCTAAAAACTATCCTTACTCAAGACATCAGTGGGAAAAAGTGGTTACAGTAGTTCACAGTCGAGTGTGTTCAAACTATTTTAAAATCGTAACCTTAAAAAATAGAATCACAGGAGAAGAAAAATGAAATCTAAAAAAACAGGTATTATCATTGGGGCGGTATTTGTAATCATTGCCTCACCGTTTGTAGTGCAATTTGGCTGGAATGAGGTCGTAACAACAATTGTCCCGGTTGGAAAAATTTCAGTTTGGCAAGCTTTGGGATTAGATGCGCTACTGTCATTCATCTTCCCTTTTGTGTCAAGTAAAAAAGAATCTTATGAAGACTATTCCCGTTCTGTTACTAGTAGTATCTCAAAGATTGTAACTTGCGCATTATTGATTTGGATAGCTAGTCTATTTATTTAGTGAGATTTGGAGGTAACGGATGACGAAGAAAAAAATAGAGCGATTATCTGTTATCCATAGGAGAGAAATCAATTGGCTCAAGTGGTATTTTTTGAGGGACAAGAAAAATCCGAAAAGAACCATTTTGGAGCAAAAGATTATAGTTTCTCATATCAAAAATGATAGTCTTGAAGCTAAGTTTTTAACCAATTTAAAAAAATCAACTGAAGATTTTATAGATGGGTCTGATCCTAAATATTTGCAGGCAATAAAAGAGGTTTATGTCTACGAGAACATGAATGTTATTGGAGCTTGTCAAAAAATACTATTTTATAGCCCAACCCAAGCCTATGTATTACTTAATGCGTGGTTTAATGATTATTTTCGTGCGACTTACACAGAATTACTTGAAAACGCAATCTTAGATAAAGAACCGTAAAAAAACCAAAGCTTATGTATCTATAATCAAGATATGTAAGCTTTTTTTGAAAGGAGAGATATGGACAACTTACAAATCGAGTATGTGGATATAAAATCCGTTAAACCATATCACAAAAATGCTAGGCATAATGACGGAGAGGCGACGGAGAAAGTTGCTGCATCCATAAAAGCTTTTGGTTTTCAGCAACCTATCTTAGTAGATGATAATAATGTCATCATTACAGGACATACAAGGCTAAAAGCAGCTCTTTCTTTAGGTATAGACACAATACCTGTCGCTCATGCTGTAAACTTGACAGACGAGCAGATAAAGGCTTATAGACTAGCAGATAATCGAGTTGCTGAGTATTCAACATGGGATGCGGAGCTTTTGAATGTTGAACTAGGTGAGTTTGAAACAATAGATATGAGCCAATTCGGGTTTGACTTATCCGTAACAGGCTTAGATTTTGGTATGAATCAAGAGCAAGAGGAATCTGACATCGAGGAAGAAGATGCAGAGGACTTTCATAGAGACACAACCATAAACCAGTACAATCTTTTTCATTATGACGAAAGTAGAGTAGATGGTCTTTATAACATGCCTATACTTGAGGGAGTGGATCATATACCTAAAGATTTTCAAGGTTTTAATTATGTTTTGAATAAACCAGATTATAGCTCATGTGTGCATTTCTTTTTAGATGATTATCAATTTGAACGGATTTGGCAAAGACCAGACTTTTATATTGAAAAGCTGTTAGATTTTGATAGCGCCTTAACTCCAGACTTTAGTCTATACCTTGATATGCCTATGGCTATGCAAGTATGGAACATTTACAGATCAAGATTGATTGGTCAGATAATGCAAGATTACGGTATGACGGTTATTCCAACGGTATCGTGGTCAACTGAGGAAAGTTTTGCTTTTTGTTTTGATGGTTTACCTCAAGGTGCAACGCTAGCAATCAGTACAATAGGCGTTAAGCAAAACAAAGAGCAGTTGAACATTTGGGAAAAGGGCGTAACAGAAATGATAAAGCGCCTCAATCCCAAAAGAATTGTAGTATATGGCGGAAAAGTGGAGTACGATTATAAAGATATAGAGGTTGTTTATTTTGAAAATGCAACAACGGAAAGGATGAAAAATAATGGGCGGTAGAGGAGCAAAAAGCGGAAGTAACAAGATTGATAGAATCGCGGTAAAAATGGCAGATGGATCCATTCGTCAATATCAACGAATAGGAAAAGATGGTATAGCAACATGGGATGGTTACGAGCTTCCGATACACCATAAGGGGGCATCGTTTTCAAAGGCTTTGGAAAATGCTAGAAAAAATGGAACTCTCGTCAAAGAGTTGAATAAAGCTCAAACTCGTAAAATAGACAAAAGAAATCAAAAAGATATAAAAGACTGGCGAGCAGAAGTAGAAAGAAGAAAAAACTCATGGGCTTTGATGGGGACAGGAACGCTAAATAGGCATGGGAAACTAGTAAATCATAGAGCCTCAGTAGGAAAAGAGGATTACCTAATTTCGTTTAATGAATGGAAACGACAAAATGGGAGGTAAACAATGGGTGGTAGAGGTGCGAGCTCCGGAAGAAGCAACAAAGGCAAAAAGTATGGGACAGAATATAGCACCTTGCATATAGCAGGTAATATAAAATTTGTCACTCAAAATGGTAGTGGTGGACAAGTAGCACCTATGGAAACCATGACCAAAGGTAGAGTATATGTATTAGTTGATAAACACACAAACAATTTAAAGAGTATCACTTACAATGATACAAAAAATAAACGTAATAAACAGATAGACCTAGATCATGAACATAAAAAAATGATTCCTCATGTTCATCGCGGTTATTTTCATAATGAATATGAAGTAAGTAAAAAAGGTGGTACAAATCTGACAACTAAAGAGAGGAAAATGGTTGATAGAGTGACGAAAGAGTGGTATAATTTTAATAGAAAACGCAAGGGATAGTATAGAAGGAGTACGCCTTGATAGAGGAAGCTACGGTGCGAATCCGTGTCATTGCGTTGCATCTAGCCCCATAATTGGGGCTTTTTTATTTTTCTGTCTTAAAACAGCGTAAAACATCCCCTTTTTTACCATATACAATGAAATCATAAGTATAAAATGCTTGTGATTTTTTGTTTGAAAGGAGGGTGAAAATTGCCTAGAGATGGAACTAAAAATTTAAAACCAGTTACAGAACGAACCAAAGATGAAGCAAGAGCTATCAGCTCAAAAGGAGGGAAAGCATCTGGCGTAGCAAGAAGAAAAAAAGCTGATCTAAAAAAAGCATTTGAAACCCTCTTATCTTTGGATGTGACGGATAGTAAAATCAAGAAACAACTTGAAGAAATGGGCATGACTGGCAACAATGAGGCGTTACTGGCCTTTGCAACCTTTCAGCAAGCTGTAAAAGGCAATCAAAAAGCGACTGAGAACATAATCAAGCTGACAAATACAAAAGATAAATACGATATACAAGAGCAGAAAGAGCGTATTAAAGCACTCAAGCATGAAAATAGAGAGCGTGCCGAAGCCGAGAGAGGCTCAAATGAAACAATCGAGATTGTGGATGCATGGGCTGAAGATGTGAAGGGGGCAACAGATGACCTTTAATGTCCAGAAGAATATTAACCCTCATTTTAAATCGGTATGGGTATCTAGATTACCTTACAATGTGCTAAAAGGTGGTCGGAACTCTTTCAAATCGTCGGTTATCGTACTGAAGCTGGTCTATATGATGCTGAGATATATCAGAGTTGGAGAAACAGCCAATATAGTTGTTATTCGTAAGGTAGCAAATACAATCCGAGATAGTGTTTTTAATAAGGTTTTTTGGGCTTTGAACTTGTTTGGCATGGGTAACAAATTTAAAAAAACAGTAAGCCCGTTTCAAATCATACACAAAAAGACAGGATCAACATTTTACTTTTACGGCCAAGATGACTTTCAAAAGCTCAAGTCAAACGACATTGGAAACATCATAGCGGTTTGGTATGAGGAGGCTGCTGAATTTAGTAATCAAGAGGATTTTGACCAGTCAAACGTAACATTCATGAGACAGAAACATCCACGCGCTAAGTTCGTACAATTCTTTTGGAGTTATAACCCACCTAGAAATCCGTATAGTTGGATCAATGAATGGTTTGAGAGCATCAAAACGAATAAGAACTATTTAGCTCATTCAAGCACCTATATTGATGATGAACTCGGATTCGTTACTGATCAGATGCTGGAGGATATAGAGCGTATCAAAGAGAATGACTACGATTATTACAGATACTTATATCTAGGTGAGGCAGTCGGATTAGGCAACAACGTCTATAACATGAGTATGTTTCATGCCATCGATGCTTTGCCTAGTGATGATAGGTTGATAGGTATATCATTTGCGCTTGACGGTGGACATCAGCAATCAGCAACAGCTTGTTGTGCTTTTGGGATAACAGCTAAAGGAAAAGTAATCTTACTTGATACCTGGTATTATTCACCAGCTGGCCAAGTGGTCAAGAAAGCGCCTAGTCAGCTATCTAAAGAGATATATACTTATATACGCTCGGTTATTGAGAAGTATAGAGTACAAGCTTTGCAGTACACGATAGATAGTGCTGAGGGAGCATTGAGAAATCAGATGTTTCTTGACTTTGGTTTGAAATGGCATCCAGTCGCTAAACTTAGAAAAGTGACTATGATTGACAGTTTTCAATCTTTGCTTGCTCAAGGTCGCTTTTACTATCTTAATACAGAGAATAACAAGATATTTATTGAAGAACACAAGATGTACCGCTGGGATGAAAAAACTATCAAATCTGACAATCCTAGCGTTATTAAAGAAGATGACCATACATGCGACACAACACAATATTTTGTATTAGACAATGCAAAATTGCTCGGTTTGCGTGTTGGTAATGTATAGAGGAGGGCAATCATGAGCCTATTTCAGAAAGTAAAAGACTTTTTTAGTCGAGGGAGGTATTACATGCAGACATCAAACCTTAATAGTATTTTGGAACATCCAAAAATTGCAGTGACTCAAGAGGAGTATGATCGAATCAAGAGAAATCTAGTTTACTATCAATCAAAATGGGATGATGTTCAGTACAAGAACACAGATGGAGATATCCAATCCCGCCCAATGAATCACTTGCCAATTGCAAGAACAGCATCGAAGAAGATTGCTAGCCTGGTTTACAATGAACAAGCGACCATTACGGCAAAAGATAGCACTTTGAGCAAGTTTTTAGATGATATGCTAATCAATGATAGATTTAATAAGAACTTTGAGAGGTATTTAGAGAGTGCATTGGCACTTGGTGGCCTAGCTATGCGGCCTTACGTTGATGGAGATAAGGTCAGAGTGGCATTTATTCAAGCTCCTGTATTTTTTCCGCTAGAAAGCAACACGCAAGATGTTTCAAGTGCTGCAATCCTTACTAAGACTATCAAATCTGAGGGGCGTAAGAACGTTTATTATACACTTGTCGAGTTTCACGAATGGGTAACAGCAGACGGACAAGAAACAGGTAGTACAAACGATAAGAAGTATTATCGCATTACAAATGAGCTATACAGGTCAGATGTGAATGACGTGCTTGGTCAACGTGTGAACTTGAGTGAACTAGATAAGTACAAGGATTTAGAACCCGTAACAGTCTTTGAGAACTTATCAAGACCGCTGTTTACTTATCTAAAAACTCCAGGTATGAATAACAAAGACATCAACAGTCCTCTTGGATTGTCTATCTTTGATAACGCAAAGACGACTATTGATTTTATCAATCGCTCTTATGATGAATTTATGTGGGAAGTCAAAATGGGGCAAAGGCGCGTGATTGTGCCGGAGCATTTGACACAAAGACAACATCAACTTCCAGATGGAACAATAGATTTTAGACCACGTTTTGATGTTGAGCAGAATGTTTATATGCAGATTGGCGGATCTAGCATGGATGCTGGAGGTATTACAGATCTTACCTCACCAATTCGAGCAGATGATTATATCCTTGCTATTTCTGAGGGATTGAAACTCTTTGAAATGCAAATTGGTGTATCAAGCGGGATGTTTACCTTTGATGGCCAAGGAGTAAAAACAGCGACAGAAATTGTCAGTGAGAACTCAGACACCTATCAGATGCGCAACAGCATTGTTGCACTTGTTGAACAAGCAATCAAAGAGCTTTGTGTTTCAATGTGTGAACTTGGTAAGGCGGTGGGGTTGTATAAGGGAGAAATCCCAGAACTGAAAGACATTTCTGTAAATCTTGATGATGGGGTATTCACAGATCGCCATGCCGAACTTGATTATTGGGCTAAAATGGTAGTAGCAGGATTCTCAACCAAGAAACGAGCGATTGGAAAAACTTTGAACCTTTCTGATGCTGAGGCAGAAAAAGAACTCAATGCTATCAATAGTGAGTTGCCGCCTATGAATGATGCCGAGCTTGCTATTTATGGTATGCATGACCAAAACGAGGAGGAAGAAGATGTTTAGAAGTTTTTTAATAAATTTCTTTAAAATACCAAAACATCCTAATCTTATATTCGCTGAACAAATGAGTATATCCATCAAAGCAGGTATGAGAGCTGGATTGGAGGGTGAAATTGAAACAATATCCAAGGGAATCAAGAAAATTAACACTCAATGATCAACAATTTTCCTTGCAAATGCAGGGAGTGGGAGATATTTACGAAAAATTACAGATTGATCTCTTCGACCGTATGATAAAACGTTTAAAAGAGCGTAGTTCTGTTGATTTGATAAGAAATCCTTATATCTGGCAGTTAGAGAAACTAAATGATATGTACATGCTCAATGAGCAGAATCTAAAACTTATTTCAGAGCGTACAGGAATTGCTGAAAGATTGTTGCGTGATGTAATTGAGAATGAAGGTTTGAAAGTCTATAAGGACACTAAACAGCAACTTGAAGAAGATTTGAATAAAATACCTAAGGGAGAGATTTCAAATGGCGTAACGGACAGTTTAGAGGCTTATTCTAGGCAAGCAGTTAGTGATTTAAACCTTATCAACACAACTTTGGCAAAGAGCTTGCAAGCAGCCTATAAAGCGATCGTGGAGGAAACGGTCGCTCAAGTAGTGGCAGGCACTAAAACAAGTGATAGAGCATTACATGATACCATCATGAAATGGCAGAAGAATAGCTTTACTGGTTTTGTGGACAAAGCCGGTAGGCATTGGAAAGCTGATAGCTATGCGAGGGCTATTATCAAGAGCACAACATACAAAGTTTACAACGAAATGCGTACTAGACCTGCTGAAGAGTTAGGAATAGATACTTTTTACTACTCAATGAAAGCAATGGCTAGACCTGCTTGCAGCCCATTACAAGGGCAGATAGTTACCAAAGGAGCTAGCAGGGAGATAGATGGGATAACTATCTATTCATTATCGGACTATGGGTATGGAACAGCAGCAGGATGTTTAGGAATCCATTGTGGTCATTATTTGACCCCTTTTATTGTTGGAGTTCATGAGTTACCGAATTTACCAGACTATCTGAAGAATCTAACACCAGAGCAAGCTGAAGAAAATGCACGCATTGAAGCAAGTCAAAGAGGACTTGAGAGACTTATCAAGACACATAAAGAGCGATTGCATTATGCTCATACCTTGCAAGATGACAAGATGATACAAGCTGAGCGTCTGAAAGTTAGAGGGTATCAAACTAAGATCCGTAACTTGATAAATCAGCATGATTTCTTAACAAGAGATTACAGACGGGAGAAATTATATGTTTCATAAAGGATTTGTGTTTCACAAGTCCTTTTTTTGTGTTTAAAACCGTAAAAAATCCCTATCCATCAAAGGTATATTGAGAGAGTAAATAATATTTTGCTTGAGGTGGGAGTTGTCCACCTAAAAAAGAACTAGGAGGGTACAAATGGCATTTACAACTGAAGAACTACTCAATCTTGGGTTGACAGAAGAACAGGCTAAGTCAGTCTTTGCTTTGCGAGGAAAAGAGCTGAATGAGGACAAATCAGCCTTAGAAACTATCACACAAGAGCGAGATAGTCTCAAAACACAGTTGCAAAAGGCAGAGGAGCAAGTTGAACACTTGAAATCGCTTGAAGGTATCAGCGCTAAACAGAAAGAGGCGATTGATGAATTACAAGCTGAATATGACAAGTATAAAAATGAAGCTGCTGCTGAACTTGCGCAAACTAAAAAGGTTAGTGCTATCAATCTAGCTTTGAAAGATACAAATGCTTTCAATCCAGACAAATTGATGAAATTCATTGATGTTGATGCTATCCAGTTAGACGAAAACGGGAAACCTCAGATTGATGAAGTAATCAACGGTTTAAAAGAAAGCGATCCATATCTATTCAAAAGTGAAGAAAGTAAGCCTAGCCCAAATATTTTACCTCAAGGTAATCCAGCGGGTGAGGGAGCAGGTGAAGTCGACCCATTCCAAGCGATTATTGACGGGTATGGCAAATAACAGAAAGGAGATTACAAATGCCAAGTAATCAAAACAACGCAGTGCGCCGCTATGAGAAACAATATGCGGGCATTCTTGAGACAGTTTTTGGAGTGCGGGCAGCATTCTCAAACGCTCTAGCACCTATTCAGATTTTGGATGGGGTACAAGAAAACTCTAAGGCTTTCTCAGTTAAAACAAACAACACACCAGTCGTAATTGGAGAGTACAAGACAGGCGCAAACGATGGTGACTTTGGCGATAATACAGGCGCTCAGTCACGCTTTGGTGATTTGACAGAAGTTAAGTATGACAATACAGATGTCAACTATGACTATACCCTAACAATTCATGAGGGACTTGACCGTTACACAGTAAACAATGATCTTAATGCTGCTGTTGCCGACCGCTTGAAGTTGCAATCAGAGGCACAAACTCGAACAATGAACAAGCGAATTGGTAAATACTTGTCAGACAACGCTGCTAAGACTGAAGCCCTTGCTGATTTTACAGATGACAAAGTAAAAGCTTTGTTCAATAAATTGTCAGCTTATTACACAAACAACGAAGTTACAGCGCCAGTTACTGTTTATTTACGTTCAGAACTTTACAATGCCATTGTAGATATGGCCTCAGTTACAAGCGCCAAAGGGGCAACTATCTCCCTTGATGACAACGGGCTACCAAAATATAAGAACTTTACCTTGGAAGAAACGCCAGCACAATACTTTGAGACAGGAGTTATCGCTATCTTCTCACCAAACGGTATCATCATTCCGTTTGTTGGTATCTCAACAGCTCGTGTAATTGAGGCTGAAAACTTTGACGGCGTGAAATTGCAAGCTGCTGCTAAGGGTGGTACTTACACTCTTGATGACAACAAAAAAGCAATTTACAAAGTTACAGGAACTATTGTATAGGAGGTAGAACATGGCACTTTATCGAGCAACAAAAAACCTTTTCTTTGAACGGCTCAACAAAGATGTGATCGTTGATGACATTATTGAACTTGAAGAAGATTACGCCGAAGAAGTCAACAAGAAACTAAAGAATGCTTTTCCAGATGTGAAAAATGTTTTAGAACTTGTTGACAAAAATGGAACGTTAGAACCAGAAGAAGATGCCCCATCGGTAGATGAAGCATCTCAGGAAACTGTTGAAGATTAAATAAGGGGTGGGAACACCCTTTATTTTTAAGGGAGGTTACGCATGACTTATTTAACACAAGATGAATTTACTAAGTTAGGTTTTGATGAAGTAACAGACTTTGAGAAGCTAGCCAAAAGAGCAGAAATAGCTATCAATCTCTATACTCAAGGATTTTATCAAAAAGGTATTGACTTTGAAAAAGAGATTAAGTATCGAAAAGATGCAGTTAAGCTTGCTATGGCTTTCCAAATCGCCTATCTCGATTCATCTGGCATTATGTCAGCAGATGATAAACAACTAGCTAATAGTGTTTCTATTGGCCGTACATCAATCTCATATAGCACCTCACAAAGTACCTCAGCAGGTCAGCAATTTAATTTGTCTATGGATGCTGAAAATGCTTTGAAACAAGCTGGCTTTAGCCTAGTTGTTGGAGTTGCCTATGATCGATAAGCGACTATTAAAAGGGATTGACAAGCGTTTGTTAAAGGATGTCCTGACCATCAAGAAAGTGACTGACAAAAACGATTATGGGGATGAGGTTTACTCAGAGCCATTGACCGTTAAAAATGTACGCTTTGATAGATCGGTGGGGATAACTGGTAATCATAATTCAAAATCTGGTACAGGAAATTCAAAATCAAGGCAAAAACAAGGGGTTATTTACCTCTATCCCTCACTATCTTTTGTGACAGTCAATGATGATTGGATGGGTGCAAAAGTAAATGATGGGATAAGAGATTACACAATTAATGGCTACCAAACCAACTACTATGATGGTGAGGTGTTTAGTCAAGAAATTGAGGTGATCTAATGAGTATTGCAATTAAAGTCGACTTGCAGAAAGCTAAGCATAAACTTTCAAGAGAATCCATGACAAGAGGAAAGATTGCAGTCGCTAGCCAAATCTTGCTAGACGATGAGCAATATATTCCCTTGAGAGGAGGAGCTTTAAGAGCCTCTGGTCGAATCATCGGGCAAGGTGATGCTGTTGTTTATGGCACGGTTTATGCTAGGGCACAATTTTACGGTTCAAACGGTATTGTCACCTTTAGGAGATATACCACTCCAGGTACAGGAAAACGATGGGATCAAGTTGCTACTAGCAAGTATGCTGAAGAATGGGCTAGAGCTTTTGTGAAAGGAATGGGGCTTTGATGCGAGAGAATGACTTTCAAAATGTACTTTTAAAGCATATCAAGACTTTAAATTTACCAGTTGAACCACGCTTTGATTATTTTGAGGATGACAAAGATGACCTGGTTATCAATCAGATACCAGGTGGGAAAGTGGATAGAGGTTATATGGATGGCACACAAGAGATTTCTTTGCCATTTGAAATTGCTGTAAAGGCAAAAAAGAACACAGTAGCCAATGACACTATCTGGTTAGTAACCTCAGAATTATCAAAGATAGACTTAGTTTTGCCGAGTGATAACAATTCCTATGAATATATGGGAATGGAAGTCAGCAGGCCTGCCATGAAAGGTAAGGATGAGCAAGGCTATTATTATTACACAATAGAAATTGTTGCAAAAATCGTAATAGAGAGGAACAAACAATGACAAGACAAAAAAACGCCCTACGTGGCCATTTTGTAGCTCCATATAATGGAGGAGTTGAACCATCAACAGAAGATGCATGGTTGGAACTTGCTAAATGGATCTCAGACGTATCAGATGATACAGACGAGAAAACAGATGACCAAGCATACTATGACGGTGATGGAGTTGAAGAAACAACGGTAGTCAGTGTAAAAGGTGCTTATACCTTTGAGGGTACTTATGATCCAGAAGATAAGGCACAGGCTCTTATTGCTAGCATGAAGTACAAAACAGGGGATGACCGCAAGCTATGGCACAAAGTCGTATCTTCTGACAAGAAAAAACAATGGGTGGGAGCTGCAACAGCGACAGAAATCAAAGCCGGCTCTGGTGCTGCTTCTGACTTTGAAGCATTTGGATGCAAACTTTCGTTTAACTCAACGCCAAAAGAAACTGGTATTGGGTAATAGTTTTTGATAAGGGCGGGCATTTAAGCCTTGCCCTTTTTTAACAAGAAAAAGGAGTAGAGATATGACAGATATTCAGATTGAACTAAAACGTACTGGTTTCCCAGTTAAAATCGGCGAAGTAGAGCTATGGTTTGATACAAGTCAAGAGAGCTTGATGCGATTTTATGACATGGAAGAAGAACTCCAACGTCGCCTTGTCCAATATGAATTGGATGTGGTAACTGCAAATATCAGCAACAAAATTGAGCGTGACGGAGTAACTAAAGAAGTAGTTTCTGGGGCTATTGAATTGGAGAAGAAACAGCTTGAAATTCAATATGATCTTATTTTTGGCGATGGTACATTTGACAAGTTGTATTCTGTTTATCCGGATTATAACGCCCTAAATAACGCTCTAGAACAGACCGCAATCATGTTGCATGACAAGTTGGAAGAAGTTGCTGAGCAACACAAAACGGTAGTGAAAGAGCGTGCTAGTCACTATTTAAACAAGGGTAAAATCACTCCAATCAAAAACAACAAGAAACACAAAAAGAATAAAAAGAAATAGCTAGGTAAAAATTATGTCTATGAAATTAAATGATGCTTTAATCACAAATTTTTCTATTGCTGATAAGGAGTATGACATAGACTTGTCTTTTAATAAGGTTCTGGATGTCTTTGAAATCTTGAAAGAGGAGGAAATGACGTATTTAGAACAAGCTCAATTGATTGTCCATTTGCTAACTGGCCAAGAATTATACGACATCAAAGAGGTTGTGGATTGTTGGATCTATATCAAAGAGCATTTTTTAGAAATTGAAAAAGAAATTGTTCAGTATGATTTGCTAGGCAATCCAATGCCAAAGGCAAAAGATGAAGAAGAACAAGAAAAATTGATTGATTTTGAACAAGATGCAGAATACATTTACGCTAGTTTTTTGCAAGCCTATGGCATCAATCTTTTAAAAGTTCAAAATAAGTTGACATGGACAGAATTTAAAGCGCTTTTGAACGCCTTGCCAGACAATACAATCATGCAACAGATTATAGAAATCAGAGCGTGGAAACCAGAGAATGGTGGGGATAAGAACAAAATGCGCAAATTACAAGCTAAATATAGTTTAGGAAAGGAGGGAGAAGATAATGGCTGATGGAAAAGTGACCATCGTTGTTGATGTTGATGGAAATAAGGTCAAGGTTCTAAACGATGAGTTAGATAAAACGGCACAGAAAGGTGACAGAGGGAGCGATTCTCTAAAGAAGTTTGCTCTTGGTGGTGCTGCTTTCAAACTGGCATCTAAAGCGGTAGATCTTCTAACAGATTCCTTGGGCGGAGCGATTCAGCGTTTTGATACGCTTGAAAGCTATCCAAGAGTGATGCAAGCGATGGGACATAGTACAGAAGATGTCACGCGCTCAACTAAGAAACTTGCAGCAGGTATTGAGGGCTTGCCTACGACTTTGAATGAAGTAGTTGGTACAGCTCAACGTCTTACCTCGATTACTGGAGACATCAACAAATCAACAGATTTAACACTTGCTCTTAATAATGCCTTTCTTGCCTCTGGATCTTCTAGTGCTGATGCAAGCCGTGGTTTACAACAGTTTAGCCAGATGTTATCAGCTGGTAAGGTTGATATGCAATCATGGAAAACATTGCAAGAAACCATGCCCTATGCTTTGCAAAAGACTGCTGAATCATTCGGTTTTGCTGGCCAATCTGCTCAGAATGATTTCTATTCTGCATTAAAACAGGGAGAACTTACGTTTGATCAGTTCGCCTCAAAATTGATTGAGTTAAATGGTGGTGTTGGTGGTTTCGCCGAGCTTGCGAAATCTAATAGTAAAGGAATTCAGACCTCTTTTGGCAACTTAAAAAACGCAGTTGTTAAAGGTGTAGCGAATACGATCAAGGCTCTTGACGATTTAACAAAGGCAGCAACAGGTAAGACGATTGCTGAGAACTTCGATGCATTGAAAGTAATCATCAACGCTGCTTTTGGTGTGATTGTCAATGTTATTAAGGCTAGTACACCTATTTTTCAGACCTTGTTTAGTGTTTTGAGTTCTGGGATTTCTGTAATCTTATCTTTGAAGCCAGTTTTGGATGGTTTATCAGTTGCATTAGTAACTATGCGTGTCGCTAACGACACTATAACTGCAACAAAAAACTTAATTAATTCCTGGCAGACATTCAAAACAACAGCAAGTGCAGCGGTAGGAGTTATTAACTTGATGACTGCAGCACAAGCGACATGTGGAACAGTTACAAAAGCTCAAATGGTCGCTAACTTGGCCAATAACGGAGCTTTGACAGCATCCAATTTGCTTTATGGTGTGTTGACCGGTGCTATTAGTTTGCAAACTGCTGCAACTATTGCTGCGACTGCTGCAACTACCGCATTTAAAGCAGCACTGACCGCTTTAACCGGGCCTGTTGGTTGGGTAATTGGTGCTATCGGTTTACTGGTCGGCGCTGGTGTTGCTTTGTGGCAATGGTTAACTGCAGAGAGCGAGGAAACTAAACGCCTCAAATCAGAACAAGAGGAGTTAGTCAAGAGTACGGATCAATTAACAGATTCTGTTAAACAAAGCGCAAAAGAACGCCAGAAAAATCTTGAATCTGTAAAAGGTAATACAGAATCTTATCAAAAATTGGCTGATGAAATTGTTCAACTTTCTCAAAAAACAAATAAAACTGCAGCAGACAAGAAAAATCTCAAGAAAAAGATTGATGCTTTGAATGCCTCAGTTAGCGGTTTAAATCTGGCCTATGATAAGAACTCTGATTCTTTGTCTCACAACAGTGATCAAATCAAAGCTCGTATCTCAGTGATGGAGGCAGAATCAACATGGGAGGCATCTCAAAAGAACCTGCTTGATATCGAACAAAAGCGTGCTGAAATTGGCGAGCAACTGAAGCAGATTGCAGAACAACGTAATAAGTGGAATGAAGAGTCCAACGTTAGCGATAGTGTCCGCAAAGAAAAACTGCAAGAACTCAACGACAAGGAAACTGAGCTTAAGAATACCCAGACAGAATTGCAAACTGAGTACGAAAAAACATCTCAAGTTCAACAGGCAGCATCTGAAGCTATGGCTGCCGCTGCTGAAAGTGGGTCAAATAGACAAGTTGTAGCATACGAAAATATGTCCAAGGCTCAACAAAAGGCTATTGATGACATGCGTACTAAATACAATGAGTTGCTTGAAACCACAACAAACATGTTTGAACAAATCAAGTACAAGTCAGCTATCAGTGTTGATGAAATGATTGCAAATCTCCAAAAAAACCAAGAAGCGGTAAATAATTGGGCTACTAACCTAAATACTTTGGCAGAGCGTGGAGTAAATGAGGGTATTTTAGCTAAATTACAACAGATGGGGCCTCAAGGAGGGTTGTATGTTCAAGAACTTGTTAATGCCTCAGACGAAAAGTTAGCAACTTTGAACGAAGTCTTTACTCAAGGTGGTGAGTCAGCTATGAATGGCTTGACTGCTGGTATGGATACGGGTGCTTTGGGTATCACAGACAAGATCAAGGGTATCGTACAAAGTCAAGTATCGAGTTTGCAAGAAGAAATTGCAGCTGCTGACTTTTCTAGTTTGGGGCAAGAAATCCCCAACGGGGTCAGTCAAGGGATAGAACAAGGAGCTTCTACCGCTGGAGAATCTTCTAAAAACATGGCTAATGATATAAAAGAATCCTTTACAAGTGAAATGGATATCAATTCCCCATCTCGTGTATTTAATGAGTATGGTGGTTTTATCACTACTGGATTAGCTGAGGGTATTGATAATGGTGCGTCGCAACCGACAAATTCAGTGACAACATTATCAACTCAAATCAAAGAACCGTTTAATAGCCTACCATCAGATTTCACATATGCAGGTGAAATGGCCATGGCTGGTTTAAATACTGGATTGAATAATGGTGCTGGAGCCGTTTTGGAAACGGCTAGATCAATAGCAACAAGTGTGAAAGAGACTATCAAAGATGCTCTGAGAATCCAGTCGCCGTCTAAAGCGATGCGTGATGAAGTCGGACGATTTATCCCTCAAGGTATCGCTGTTGGTATTGAAGCAGATGCTGGCACTGTTAAAAGATCAATGTTGCGATTAAAAGAAAGCATGATGATTGATACTAGACCAGAAATAGCTCTAGGTTTGAATAAAAAACTAGGTGCTCAAGTGACTGTTAAACAAAGTAGTAAGCAGACAATAGCTGAAAAAATCAAAGTTACTATGGACAAGTCTAGCGAGCTACTCGAAAAAGCCCTAGATGTCGCTGAGACGGCCGTTAGACGACCAAATGAAATGTACTTAAACGATGGTACTTTAGTCGCCAAAACAGGCGATAAATTCGCTAAATATCAGTCAGAGCAACTCAGACGGGGAAATAGAATGAGAGGTATTCTTGAATGACGAAAACGATGGTTTTTAACGGCGTTGATATATCGCGCTTCATCAAAATCAAGGATATTATTCGCCCTATCGGAAATGAGAGGAGCGTTACATTTGATAACGCCCCCTCTTTGGGCGTAAACATCCAACAAGTGAAGCGTGGTAAAAAGGAGCACACTATCAAGTTTGACATGATTGAGCGTGATGGGGTGGCTCTTGAGCGCCTCAAACATGAATTGGCTGGTGTTTTGAACGTACTAGAACCTGTAAAAGTTGTTTATGGCGATGAACCAGACAAGTATTATATGGGGTTGCCGGTTGATGAAATCACTCCAGAAAACTTGACAAGATGGTTTCAACGCTCGGAGTTTAAGCTTGTCATTCCTGATGGAGTGGCTCACAGCATTGCTTACAAAAAGTTTGATAGCATAGCTAACGCTACCGTAACAGGAAATAAAATGGTATTTGATTTGGCCAACAATGGAACAGTTCTAGCAAATCCAATCGTAAAAGTCAAGCACAATGCAGATAACGGTTATATCGGTATAGCGAATAACACGGGTTCTTTTGAAATTGGAAATAGCGAAGATGCTTTTACCGAGCCATCCCAAAAATCAGAAATGCTGCTTAACTATCGAGATAATGAGATCTCAAATGGTTTTATTAAAGCGTTAAAAAATCAAGCTGTTACAAACGATAATACAGAATATGTAGTCGGAACAGCTGAGATGGTGAATCTCTGGGATCGCTCACATATTCGATTGAAAGATTTGCGAGGAGAAACCAAATTACACAACTATGCAACTAGCTTGTCGTGGGATATCCCAGCTAATAGTGCCAAAACAACGGGGTCACTGGATGACTATTTGTGGTGGAGACAAGTTTTTTGGGCGGAGGCAAACAACCAATACGGCTTCATCAAGATTACTGTATCTGATACAGCAGGTAAGTTTTTATATGGAGTGGAAACTTTTAAACGAAATCTTAGTTCTGATTGTGAATACAACTTTTTTGTAAGCGATGGGAACGGTGGTTATCGTATCTTGGGACGTTGGAGATTTGATGGTACAACAACTGCTGACCGAAATCCTTTCAGCGTGGCCAAAGGATGGTCTGACTTGAAACGTAATGATGACAGAATCCAAGTTTTTTATGGTGGTTCTCACTCTACTTTCATTATTCCGGAAATTAAAGGGAAAAAATCCGCTAGAATCCATGTGACAATAGGGGCGTATCGAGATCATCCAATGGTTTCTCATATGTATCTGGATGGTTTTTATTATCGCAAAGACTTTGTTACGCAGACAAGAGATATTCCTAACCGTTTTACGACTGGTTCAAATGTTGTTATCAACAGCGAAGACGATACGGTCTATATTGATGATATTGCAAAAGCAAGTGAGGTTGTAGATGGTTCTCAATGGCTCTCTATCCCTCCAGGTAATTCAAAATTAGAGCTGTACTTCTCTAGCTTTATCAAAAAACATCCGACAGTGACGATTGAATTTGAAGAAAGGTGGCTATAATGCTATTAACAATTCATGATGCAAGTTTGCAAAAAGTTGCTTTTGTTGATAACGACAAGCAAAATACGCTTAATTATTACGACGATACTTGGGCAAGGGATTTACCGACCGGATCCTCAACATTTGAATTCACTGTATTTAAAAAAGCCATTAAATCGGATACTGCGTTATCTAAGGCTTATCAATATCTGAATGAGCGTGCCTGGGTTTCGTTTCGATACCATGGGCGCACCTACCTATTCAATGTGATGACTGTTGAGGAAAACGAGCAGACAATCAAATGTTATTGTGAAAACCTCAATCTTGATTTGATTAATGAGCATGCCAATCCGTACAAAGCAGAAAGAGAAATGTCATTTATTGAGTATTGCCAAGAAATGGGACTGCTTGGTTTCAGTAATCTTTCCGTTGGAATCAACGAGATTTCAGATAGGCGACGAACTCTAGAATGGGAGGGACAAGATACTAATCTTGCTCGTTTGCTTAGTCTAGCTCATAAATTCGATGCAGAAATTGAGTTTGAGACACACTTGAACGCTGATAGTTCTATCAAATCATTTAGAGTTAATGTGTATCGAGAGAATGATGAGAAACACCAAGGGGTTGGGCGTGTCAGAAATGACATACAGTTAACTTATGGCAAAAATCTAACTTCCATCACTAGAAAAGTTGATAAGACGGGTGTTTTTAATGCGATCAGACCCACAGGTAAAAGGCGTGTTAAAAATGAAAAGGGCGAAGAAGTAGAAGAGGTGGTAACACTTGGAGATTTAGAGCCTTGGTCTGTAACGAGAGATGGAATCCTTGAATTTTATCAACGGAATGAATCTCTATACGCCCCTATCTCAATGCAAATGTATCCATCTGTTTTTAGCCCAAGCACATTCGATGATCAATGGATACGAAAGGATTTCTCTTATGAGACAGACAATCCAAAAGAATTGCGCCGATTGGCTTACAATGAGTTGAAAAAGCATTGTTATCCTGCGGTGACATATGAAGTAGATGGCTTTATCGATGTGGAGATTGGTGACACAATTAAGATTTATGACAATGGTTTTAATCCAGCTCTTATGGTTCAAGCACGGGTCTCTGAGCAAAAAATTAGCTTTACGAATCCAGCGAGCAATAAAACTACGTTTTCAAATTTCAAGGCACTTGAGAACAAGTTATCGGATGGCATTCAAGCAGCTTTCGAGCGACTTTTTGAGGCATCGAAGCCATACATTATCAAGTTAGCAACTGATAAAGGGGTCATCTTTAAGAATAGGGCTGGCGAAAGTACAGTAACTGCTACTTTGTATAAAGGTGGCAAACCTGTTGTGGCTGGTGTCACATGGCGTTGGGGACTTGATGGCAATGTATCAACAGGAATGAGCTATGTCGTCAGAGGTTCAAGCGTAAGAGACACATCTACACTAACTGTTGCTGCTTACATTGATAATAATCAAGTTGCTGTTGATGAGATTTCTTTCGCAAATGTTCTTGATGGACGAAAAGGAGAAAAGGGAGATAAAGGCGATACTGGTGCAAGAGGTGAGCAAGGCATACAGGGAGAACGTGGTTTACCTGGAGTGAAAGGTGATCGTGGCTTGCCTGGTGAAAGAGGTTCAGATGGCCGTACTCAGTATACCCATATTGCTTATGCTGACAATGCAACTGGTGGGGGATTTAGTTTTTCAGGACAGGGCAAGGCGTTTATAGGCGTTTATCAAGATTTTACTGAAACCAATAGCAACAATCCCACGAAATATTTATGGACAGAATGGCGTGGTCGTGATGGCGCTGATGGTTTACCAGGCAAGGCCGGAGCAGATGGAAGAACACCTTATGTTCACTTTGCTTATTCTGACAATGCGGATGGTTCTGGTTTGACACTGACAGATAACGGACAGCGTTATTTTGGTCATTATTCAGATTATGAGAAACCTGATAGCTCAGATAAAACTAAGTACAAGTGGGCTGATCGTTGGGCGAAGATTTCTGGTGGAAATCGAAACTATTTCAAGAACGGTAGAACTCAGAAAATCAATACAGGAAATCGTGAAATGTATGATATGCGGACTTTTATCGTTGATGACTTTTGGAAAAATCCAGACAGATTAAAACCGAATTATGTTCGTATCTCATTTGAAATTTCCTTATCTCCTGCCTTAACAAAAGATACACAGGCTAGCGTACATTTTTCTGCCACTCCTTGGTACAGTAATAAAATTACTTTGAAAGCTGGCGTTACAACGTCACAAAAGTTTGAGTTTGTTATAAACCTCTCTGGAGCTAGTGAAAATTACAAGACGGATAATATCTTTATCAGATTTGGCACAAATCACGGTTTTCCACCTAATCTTACAGTCACGCTTGAAAATGCCATGTTAGCCGTGGGAACTAATTTTCTCGGCTACGTCAAAGCCATTGAAGACGTTGAAACTGACATCAACTCTAAAGCCGACCAAGGCCTGACTCAGGAACAACTGAACGCTCTCAATGAGAAGGCTGGAATTATTCAGGCTGAGCTTGAGGCTAAAGCTAGTGCTGACACGCTTGATAACTGGATAAAGGCTTACAAGGACTTTGTCAACGCAAACGAGAGCGCAAGAGCACGAGCTGAAAAAGATTTGATTGCAGCTAGTCAGCGTGTTTCTAATATTGCTAAGGACTTGGGAGAATTGTCTGACCGCTGGAATTTCATCGATACCTATATGAGTTCCTCAAATGAGGGGCTTGTGATTGGTAAGAATGACGGTAGCTCTAGCATGATGTTCAATCCTAACGGACGAATTTCAATGTATTCAGCAGGGGTTGAGGTCATGTATATTTCACAAGGGGTCATTCATATCGAGAATGGTATTTTCTCTAAAACAATCCAGATTGGACGTTTTAGAGAGGAACAATATCATATCAACCCTGACATGAACGTCATTCGTTATGTAGGATAGAAAGGAGTAAAATGGCTAAATTTAGTAACTCAAGTGGGAGCTTGTATCTCAATGTTTATGTAGACCAAGGCTCTCAGAGTATCACAGCTAACACATCAACCGTCAACTGGAGGATGACAGTCAGTCGTACAGGCGCCTATTACACTCATAACCATCAAGGAGACAGTACTTTGTCTCTCAATTTAGACGGTCGAAACGTGCATTACAGCTACCCAACGTGGGAAACATCAGGCGAGGAGTACACTCTTGCTAGTGGGTCAAGTACAATCAGCCACAATGCGGATGGGACTAAGACCTTACCTATATCATGCACGTTCAATCCAAATAATGGCCTGCATGGGACTATCACAGTATCAGCAAGTCTTAGCCTGACGACTATACCACGCTCTAGCTCTGTAATCGTGAGCGCTGGAGTTATTGGTAGTTCGGTTACTATTAACGTCAACCGCCAAAGCTCCAGTTTTAAGCATACAGTGCGCTATGCCTGGGCTGGCAAGTCAGGAACGATTGCAACGAATGTAGACACATCCGCTACATGGATAATCCCTGTGGATTTTGCTAATGATATACCTAACTCAGCGAGTGGGACTGGGACAGTCTATGTAGATACCTACTCAGGCTCTACCAAGACTGGAACACAGTCCACTACATTCACGGCAAGCGTGCCAGCAAATGTAAAACCCACATTTTCAGGGGTTACACTGTCAGATTTGAATGGTGCAGCTCAAAACCTCATCCCAAACGGGAACACGTTCATCCAGGTAATATCTAACATCAAAGTAGCGTTTAATGGCGCAGTCGGCTCCTACGGCTCGTCTATCACTGGATACTATGCTGAAATCGTTGGCAAAAACCAGTCCACAAGTTCAAACGGTGGCAGTCTTGGCATCATGAACTATCACGGCACCATCAAAATCAGAGCTAGTGTCTCTGACAGCCGTGGCCGTTGGTCTGACACTAGAGAGGTATCTGTAACCGTGCTTGAGTATTTCGCCCCTGCTCTTAGCTTTAGTATTGCTAGAACAGGCTCAACCTCTAGCACACTAACAGTTACACGAAATGCCAAGATAGCGCCTCTGACTGTCTCAGGAAGTCAAAAAAACTCAATGAGATTGACTTTCAAGGTTGCAAGGCTTGGGACTACTAACTTTCAAGTGGACTCAGGGTCAGCTACTGGATCCTGGACAAGTATCTCAAACCTAGTCAATTCACAGGCTAATCTTGCTGGCAATTATCTAGCTAATCAGTCGTGGGTTGTAATCGGAACGCTTGAGGACAAATTCACTCGTACTGATTTCATGGTCAACGTGGCCACGGAAAGCGTGGTTTTGTCTTATGACAGGTCAGGTATTGGGGTCAACAAAATCAGGGAGCAAGGCGCTCTTGATGTCAAGGGCAACATCTACGCAGACAACAAGCCCATACAGCAGCATCAGCTGACACAAAATGGAGGATACTCTTTAAACGCTGAGAGAGATTGGAATGACTATATCAATGCGGGTCTGTATATGGGTTGCAATCTATCAAATTCTCCTCAAGGTGGGAACGGCTGGAAACATGTTCAAGTTTTGAAACATAACGATAATTGGGTAGTGCAAGTAGCTTATGACTTCTCAGGGCAAGTAGTTTCTGTTCGTTCAAAAACAAACGGGACCTGGAACGCTTGGAAGAAACTTGCAACACACGATGATGTGACAAGACTAACTCAAGCCACACCTTGGCAAAATGCCAATTTACAAAATGGGTGGAGCCATCATAGAGATTATGGAAATGTCCAATTTTCAAAAACATTTGACGGTATTGTTTATTTAAAAGGTACTTGTAAAGGCGGAAAGACTACCCGTGAGTCAATTATCTTTACTTTGCCTGAAAATTTCAGACCATCTACAACGCTATTCAAAACCGCTTTAAACAATGACTATGGCCCTGCCGTTGTCGGGATCTATCCGAGCGGTAACGTAGTCGTAAAGGGAAACATTGACGAAAAATGGTTAAACCTAGACAACGTATCTTTCAAAATTTAAAAAGGAGAAAGCATGAAATTAGAATACGGTTCAAAATCACAAGAATTTGATGCGAGCGGAACAGCATCAGCTACCAAGGTCACGCTAGTCAATGCAGACAGTGCTATCGTGCCAATTTTCTTACCAGCTGACAAAATCAGCTTGTCCAATACTGAACTTTTTGAGTTAGCTCTTGAGGCTCTTTACCAGGAAAACTTTCCTTTGCGTGCCGAAAAGGAGAAATTCAACCAGGTAGAGGCGCAGCTCAAGCAAAATAAAGAAATGGCAACTAAGGTAGAGCAAGCGACAGTAGAGAATAAGGAAAACCTCGACATGGTGTCAGCTATCACTGAGGTCTTGAGTGCCGTGGTAGTATCTCAAAATGGTGGCATGCCGACCTTTGCCTATGTAAAGGTAGCAAATTTCATCAAACCGCTTGCTAAGGACAAACGTTACAACAACGGAGACATCATTGCCATGCCTTATCCGTTTGACACTAATCCGAAATGGCCAAAGGGCACGCTGACCATTTTCAAGTTCCAGATGCAGGCCACAGAGGGCTACACTTGGAAAGAGCAGTTGCTATCTGATATGCTTCAGCAAGGTGTGCTTACTGTGGTCATGCCACGTATCGATTAAGGGGGATATATGCAAATCGAATTTTTCAATTTTTTAAGAAGTGTCGTCCAGACTGAGGACGGACTGGTCTTGTACGCTCTAGCTTTGATTGTCTCAATGGAAATCATCGATTTCTTGACAGGGACAATTGCTGCTATCGCAAACCCTGACATCGAGTATAAGAGCAAAATCGGCATCAATGGGCTCCTTCGAAAGATTTTAGGGGTGCTCTTGCTGATGATCCTTATTCCGATGTCCGTGCTCTTGCCTGAAAAGACAGGCTTCGCATTCTTGTACTCGATTTATCTTGGGTACATCGCATTTACTTTTCAATCATTGATTGAAAACTACCGTAAATTAAAAGGAAATGTTACTCTTTTTCAGCCAATTTTAAAAGCGTTTCAACGATTGCTTGAAAAAGATGAAGATAAAAATAAAGGAGAATAACATGATTAATTGGAAAGTACGTTTTAGCTTAAAAAATAAAACATTCTTATTGCGAGTGGCATTTGCTTTAGCTTTGCCAATTCTGGCCTATTTCAATCTAAAACTAGAAGATTTGGTTAGTTGGGAAGTTATTTTAGACTTGCTTGGTAAATTCTTTGCGAACCCTTATCTTGTGGGGTTGACGATTGTAAATATCCTAAATATCATTCCAGACCCAACAACTAAAGGGCTAACTGACAGCAAGCAAGCACTTGGGTACGAAAATCCAAAGGAGGATTAAACGATGGTCAAAATCATTAATAATTCAATCTTTAGTGGTATCGCTGGCTCACGTCCGACTGAGAAGCCAAAATACTACATCATGCACAATGATGCTGGTTCTATGAGTGCCGAAAGCTATGTAAACTGGTTGCAATCTCGATACGATAACGGCCAGTCTGAGCTTGGCTTCGCTCATTACTACATCACTCGTGATGCAATCGCTCGCGTTGAAGATACATATAATGGCACTTGGTCTGCAGCGAACTATGATGCTAACATGAACTCTATCAGTTATGAAGTTTGTCAGCAACTCAGCGCAACAGATGCTGAGTTTATCGAAAACGAAAACATGGTATTGCGTCAAATGGCCGAGGATATGACTTATTATGGTGATACTCCAAATTATAGCAACATCAAGTTTCATAACGAGTTTTCAAGCACCTCATGCCCTGCTCGTTCTTTGGAGTTGCACGGTGGCTATAATGACAGCTTGCGTGACTATGTGATTGCTAAAATCAAGCACTATCAGTCACTCGGTTCAACTGTTCAAGAAATGCTTGCAAAAGAAGGCAATCAAGAAGGTTGGAAAAAGAATGCGACTGGTTGGTGGTATGTCAACGCAGATGGTTCTTATCCTGCTAATAGCTGGCAGAAGATTGACGATGTCTGGTATTGCTTTGACAGCAATGGCTACATGAAGGCTAACTCATGGCACAAGCACACAGACGGATATTGGTACTACTTGCTCCCAAGTGGTGCAATGGCCACTGGTTGGGCGCTCATCGCTAACAAGTGGTACTACTTCAAAGAAACTGGGGCAATGGCCACTGGATGGGTTAAGTACAAAGACCACTGGTACTACCTCGACGTTAAGGATGGCGATATGAAATCCAAACAATTCATTAAGTCGGCAGATGGTACAGGTTGGTACTACCTTAACTCAGACGGCACAATGGCTGACAAGCCAGAATTCACAGTTGAGCCGGATGGGCTCATCACTACAAAATAAAACGAAAGGAAAACTTTCAAAATAGATTACACAAAACCGCAGGAAATAACCCGCGGTTTTATTGTTTGCTCAAAAGGGGCAAAAAAGGGGCAAAAATGCTGTAAAATGTCGTTAGTCCACGTAAGAATCTTGTATATGATTATTATTTTTACTTGATTTTAGTGCATGTTGTAAATGATTGTATCGTAGCGTATCTTCATAAGTTGTTGTGTGCTCTTTTTTCGTGCTTTTTTCGAATAAATAAGATAAAATAGCCTAGAATAAATGATTATAGAAAAGAGAAAAATATGAAAATTCGTGGTTTTGAATTGATTTCGAGTTTTACAGATAAAAATTTGCTACCGAAGCGTGAGACAGCGCATGCAGCTGGTTATGATTTAAAGGTTGCGGAACGCACTGTTATTGCTCCAGGAGAGATTGTCTTGGTTCCGACAGGTGTTAAGGCCTACATGCAGCCAACAGAAGTTCTCTATCTTTATGATCGTTCTTCAAATCCTCGTAAGAAGGGTCTGGTCTTGATCAACTCTGTTGGCGTTATTGATGGGGATTATTATGGAAATCCTGGAAATGAGGGACATATTTTTGCGCAGATGAAAAACATTACTAATCAGGAAGTGGTTCTTGAAGTTGGGGAACGTGTGGTTCAGGCTGTCTTTGCACCATTTTTAATCGCAGATGGAGATGAGGCAGACGGCGTGCGGACTGGTGGTTTTGGATCAACAGGACACTAGGATGAAAATCATCTTTGTACGTCACGGGGAGCCAGATTACCGTGAGTTAGAGGAACGTTCTTATACAGGTTTTGGGATGGATTTGGCTCCCTTATCTGAGAAGGGACGACAACAAGCTCAGGAACTTTGCCAAAATCCCTTGCTACAATCAGCTAACCTACTAGTGACTTCAGCAGTAACGCGAGCTTTAGAAACGGCTTCTTATGTTTCTTGTGCTACTGGACTTCCTTTGAGAGTGGAGCCTATGTTACACGAATGGCAGGTCTATGAAGCAGGCATAGAAAACTTCGAAAAAGCTAGATGTCTGTTTTTAGAAAACAAGGGGGAGTTACTTCCTAATAGCCCTATTCAATATGAGACAGCTACGGAGATGAAGTCTCGATTTCTAGAATCTATGGCTAAGTATCGAGATTACCAGACCGTGATAGTGGTAACTCACAACATGCTCATACGTCAATTTGTGCCAAATGAGAAGATTGATTTTTGCCAAGTGATTGAGTGTGAGATAGAGATTTAGAAAGAGGTTTATTATCGCAAAGAAAAAAGCGACATTTGTATGTCAAAATTGTGGGTATAATTCCCCTAAATATCTGGGACGTTGTCCCAACTGTGGGTCTTGGTCTTCTTTTGTAGAAGAGGTTGAGGTTGCCGAGGTCAAGAATGAACGTGTATCCTTGACAGGGGAGAAAACCAAGCCCATGAAACTGGCTGAGGTGACTTCGATCAATGTCAATCGAACAAAGACGGAGATGGAGGAATTCAACCGTGTACTTGGAGGCGGAGTGGTACCAGGGAGTCTCGTCCTTATCGGTGGGGATCCAGGAATCGGGAAATCAACCCTTCTCCTACAAGTTTCAACCCAGCTGTCTCAAGTGGGTACGGTTCTCTATGTCAGTGGGGAGGAGTCTGCCCAGCAGATTAAGTTACGGGCAGAGCGCTTGGGAGATATTGATAGTGAGTTTTATCTCTATGCAGAGACCAATATGCAGAGTGTTCGCGTAGAAGTAGAAAGAATTCAGCCAGACTTCCTCATTATTGACTCCATCCAGACTATTATGTCTCCTGAGATTTCAGGGGTGCAGGGGTCTGTGTCTCAGGTGCGTGAGGTGACGGCTGAGCTTATGCAACTGGCTAAGACTAATAACATTGCCATTTTTATCGTAGGGCATGTGACTAAGGAAGGAACCTTGGCTGGTCCGCGTATGTTGGAGCACATGGTAGATACGGTACTTTACTTTGAAGGGGAGCGCCACCATACCTTCCGTATCCTGAGAGCAGTCAAAAACCGTTTTGGTTCCACTAATGAGATTGGCATCTTTGAGATGCAGTCAGGTGGATTGGTTGAGGTGCTCAATCCGAGTCAAGTTTTCCTAGAAGAGCGTTTGGATGGGGCTACTGGTTCATCAATCGTGGTAACTATGGAAGGAACTCGTCCGATTTTGGCGGAGGTACAGGCTTTGGTAACACCGACCATGTTTGGGAATGCCAAGCGTACTACGACAGGTCTTGACTTCAATCGTGCGAGTCTGATTATGGCTGTTTTGGAAAAACGAGCAGGGCTTCTCTTGCAAAATCAGGATGCTTATCTCAAATCTGCTGGTGGCGTCAAATTGGATGAACCTGCGATTGACTTGGCTGTTGCGGTTGCCATTGCTTCGAGCTACAAAGACAAGCCTACCAATCCTCAGGAATGTTTTGTGGGAGAACTTGGTTTGACGGGAGAGATCCGGCGCGTGAATCGTATCGAGCAACGCATCAATGAAGCGGCAAAACTGGGCTTTACCAAGATTTATGTACCCAAGAATTCCTTGACAGGAATCACTCCACCCAAAGAAATTGAGGTCATTGGTGTGACAACGATTCAGGAAGTTTTGAAAAAGGTCTTTGCATAATCCGTGACAAATCCTCTTAAAAATGATAAGATAGGAGAAATGTTTGATGATCAAATTTTTAAGGGGGAAATCGTGTCGTATTTTGAACAGTTTATGCAAGCCAATCAGGCTTATGTTGCCCTTCATGGGAAATTAAATTTGCCACTTAAGCCGAAAACAAGAGTAGCAATTGTGACCTGTATGGACTCACGGCTACACGTCGCGCAAGCTCTGGGTCTGGCACTTGGAGATGCCCATATCTTGCGGAATGCGGGTGGTCGAGTAACTGAGGACATGATTCGTTCACTGGTGATTTCCCAGCAACAAATGGGGACAAGAGAAATCGTGGTGCTTCACCATACGGACTGTGGAGCTCAAACCTTTCAAAATGAAAGTTTTCATGAACATTTGAAGCACGAGCTCGGAGTTGATGTATCTGATCAAGATTTTTTACCATTCCAGGATGTTGAAGAGAGTGTGAGAGAGGATATGCAATTACTTCGAGAATCTCCACTGATTCCTGATGATGTGGTTATTTCAGGTGCTGTCTATGATGTGGATACAGGTAGTATGAGAGAAGTATACTAACTTTGTCTTGAAAAAATCTCATCCTAGCATAAAATCGATTGTTAAAATGTAGGGTTTTCAGTTTCAATATAGCTAATATAAAATAGCATAAAGCAAGGGTATAAATGTTTGCTCTTGTTTTATTTTTGATTGAAAAATAAAGGAAAAAGCGCTACAATGGTAAATGGAAAATGTTGTGTAAAAAACAAGTGATACATAAATACCGGAGGAAATCATGTCTTTTTCTGATTTAAAGCTGTTTGCCCTTTCTTCTAATAGAGAATTGGCAGAGCGTGTGGCGAAAGAAATTGGGATAGAGTTGGGGAAATCAAGTGTTCGCCAATTTTCAGATGGGGAGATTCAGGTCAACATCGAAGAATCAATCCGTGGAAAACACGTCTTTATCCTACAATCAACTAGCTCACCTGTAAATGACAATCTACTCGAAATTTTGATCATGGTAGATGCCTTGAAGCGTGCCAGTGCAGAATCTGTCAATGTTGTTATGCCCTACTATGGCTATGCACGTCAGGATAGAAAAGCGAGAGCGCGTGAGCCAATCACTTCAAAACTTGTTGCAAACATGCTAGAAGTTGCTGGGGTAGATCGTTTGTTGACGATTGATTTGCATGCTGCACAGATTCAGGGATTCTTTGATATTCCTGTAGATCACTTGATGGGTGCTCCTTTGATTGCGGACTATTTTGAACGTCGTGGTATGGTTGGCTCTGACTATGTCGTTGTCAGTCCAGACCATGGTGGGGTGACTCGTGCTCGTAAATTGGCAGAGTTTTTGAAAACTCCGATTGCGATTATTGACAAGCGTCGTAGTGTGGACAAGATGAATACCAGTGAAGTGATGAACATCATTGGTAAGGTAGAAGGTAAGACTTGTATCTTGATTGACGACATGATCGATACAGCTGGAACCATCTGTCATGCAGCGGATGCTCTTGCTGAAGCAGGTGCTGTTGAAGTTTACGCAAGCTGTACGCACCCAGTACTTTCTGGTCCTGCTATGGATAATATCCAAAAATCAGCTATTAAGAAATTGGTTGTTTTGGATACTATCTACCTACCAGAAGAGCGTTTGATTGATAAGATTGAACAAATTTCGATTGCTCATCTTCTGGGTGATGCTATTGTCCGTATCCATGAAAAACGCCCTCTTTCTCCATTATTTAGTATCGAGAAAAAAATCTAAACTTTCACTTGAAGTAGACAGAACTCCTAGCAGGTTTCTTTTCTTGCTAGGAGATTTTTGTAGTCAAAATCTGCAAGCCTTTTCAAAATGTGCTATACTGAGAAAAAAGGAGGATTTCTATGAGCCAAGAATTTATCAATCCAAGTGATGGTGTGATCCGTCAGTATCTAGCAACCAGTAAAACGTTAGCGGTAGTGGGTTTGTCTGACCGTGAAGAAACAACTAGCAATCGAGTGACCAAGGAAATGCAGGCTCGGGGCTATAAAATCATTCCAGTTAATCCCAAGGCTGCAGGTGGGGAAATCTTGGGAGAAAAGGCTTACGCCAGCCTAGCTGAGATTCCTTTTCCTGTGGACATTGTCAATGTATACCGACGGAGCGAGTTTTTACCAGATGTGGCGCGTGATTTTCTCAAGGCTGATGCTAAGATTTTCTGGGCGCAATTAGGACTTGAAAATCTAGAAGCGGAAGAAATCTTGCGTGCTGGAGGATGCGATGACATCGTGATGAATCGCTGTATTAAGAGAGAACATACTCGCTTAATTGAGGAAGCATAAGAAAAAGGTAGCCAGTAGGCTACTTTTTGTATTATAAAGTACCAATCAATGCCTGCATGCCAAGACTGGTGAGGATGATGGCAATCCAGCAAAGGGCTCCAAGGAGAATGGATTTTCCGCTGGATTTGACCATGGCTACTAGATTTGTTTTGAGACCGATGGCACTCATGGCCATGATAATGAGGAATTTGGAGAGTTGTTTGAGAGGGGTAAAGAAGTTACTGGACACACCGAGAGAGGTAAGGAGAGTCGTTAAGAGAGAGGCCAGGATGAAATAAAGGATAAAAAGTGGGAAGACTTTTTTTAGTTGGAAATCTTGGCTGTTTTTTTGCTGGCGACTTTGCCAGTAGGAGAGAAAGAGAGTGATGGGAATGATTGCTAAGGTGCGCGTGAGTTTAACAATGGTTGCGGATTCGAGGGTATTTGTCTGGTAAAGACTATCCCAAGCACTAGCTGTGGCCGTTACAGAAGAAGTATCGTTGACCGCAGTTCCTGCAAAGAGGGCGAAGCCGTCATTGGATAGGTGAAGCCAGGTTCCTAGGGTTGGAAAGATGAGCGCAGCCAAGACATTGAAGAAAAAGATAACGGAAATGGCTTGGGCGACTTCTTTTTCCTTGGCATGGATAACGGGCGCTGTCGCTGCAATGGCAGAGCCACCACAGATAGAAGAACCCACTCCAACCAAGATAGCCAGTTTTGTATCCAGTGCAAAGAAGCGCTGGAAGAGGTAGGCAATAATCAGGGCTATTGAAATGGTGGAGAGGATAACAGGGAGTGAAGATTGCCCAACTGCGAAGACTTGCGAGATATTGAGACCAAAACCAAGCAAGACAACGGCATATTGGAGTAATTTTTTAGAACTAAAGGTCAATCCAGCATCCAGTTGTTTATAGGATGAGAGAAAGGGATTTAGGAGCATTCCTATGAAAATGGCAAAAACGGGTGCGCCAATGACAGGAAAGAATCCTCCTAAGTACCAAGATACGATAGAAATGAGAAGGCAGGCAAAGATGCCTGCTCCATTTTTTGATAAAAATGACATATAAACCTCCGAAAATAAGCATTTATTATTATACTCCTGTCGAGAAGAAAAGTAAAACAGAAAGTGAAAAATGCAGGTTTCAGATGGATTTTGCGGTCAGGGAGCT
Organism: Streptococcus mitis; assembly: GCF_003942695.1. GTDB lineage: Bacteria > Bacillota > Bacilli > Lactobacillales > Streptococcaceae > Streptococcus > Streptococcus mitis_BD. Next base: position 38,075 of record NZ_RJNU01000009.1, on the reverse strand, counting down.
TTTGTAGTATAATAGTACTATGTTCTGTAAGCAAGGGGGATATCTATGGACTTAACCAAGAGCTTTAATAAACAGTTAGACAAGATTCAAGTTTCCTTGATTCGCCAGTTTGATCAGGCTATTTCGGAGATTCCTGGGGTCTTGCGTTTGACCTTGGGGGAACCTGATTTTACAACGCCAGATCATGTCAAGGAGGCAGCCAAGCGAGCCATTGACCAGAACCAATCCTACTATACAGGGATGAGCGGTTTACTGACCTTGCGCCAGGCTGCTAGCGACTTTGTAAAAGAAAAATACCAGCTAGATTATAATCCTGAAAATGAAATTTTGGTTACAATTGGGGCGACAGAGGCTTTATCTGCTACTTTGACAGCTATTTTGGAAGAGGGGGACAAGGTGCTCTTGCCAGCTCCTGCCTATCCAGGATATGAGCCGATTGTCAATCTAGTTGGGGCAGAGATTGTCGAGATTGATACAACTGAAAATGGTTTTGTCTTGACTCCTGAGATGTTGGAAAAGGCCATTTTGGAGCAAGGGGATAAGCTCAAGGCAGTTATTCTCAACTATCCAGCCAATCCGACAGGAATTACCTATAGTCGGGAGCAGTTGGAAGCCTTGGCAGACGTTTTACGCAAGTATGAGATTTTTGTTGTCTGTGATGAGGTTTACTCAGAATTAACCTATACAGGCGAAGCCCATGTATCTCTAGGAACGATGCTGAGAGACCAGGCTATTATAATTAATGGCTTGTCTAAATCGCATGCTATGACTGGTTGGCGTTTAGGCTTTATCTTTGCTCCTGCGGCTTTCACAGCTCAGTTAATCAAGAGTCACCAGTATTTGGTTACTGCTGCAAATACTATGGCTCAACATGCTGCGGTGGAAGCCTTGACCGCTGGTAAAAACGATGCAGAGCCTATGAAGAAGGAATACATCCAGCGTCGAGATTATATCATCGAAAAGATGGCTGCTCTTGGTTTTGAGATTATCAAACCAGACGGTGCCTTCTATATCTTTGCTAAGATTCCAGCGGGCTACAATCAAGACTCCTTTGCTTTTCTGAAGGATTTTGCTCAGAAGAAGGCCGTTGCCTTTATCCCTGGTGCCGCCTTTGGACGTTACGGAGAAGGCTATGTGCGTCTGTCTTATGCAGCCAGCATGGAAACGATCAGAGAGGCCATGAAACGACTTGAGGAGTACATGAGAGAAGCATGATCCAGTCTATCACGAGTCAAGGTCTCGTACTCTACAATCGTAACTTTCGTGAGGATGACAAGCTAGTCAAAATTTTTACCGAGCAGGCTGGTAAGCGCATGTTTTTCGTCAAACACGCTGGTCAGTCCAAACTAGCTCCGGTTATTCAGCCCTTGGTGTTGGCACGATTTCTCTTGCGAATCAATGATGACGGGCTTAGCTATATTGAGGACTATCATGAGGTCATGACCTTTCCCAAGATTAATAGTGATCTCTTTGTCATGGCTTATGCGACCTATGTTGCTGCTCTTGCAGATGCTAGTTTGCAGGATAACCAGCAGGATGCTCCCTTGTTTGCTTTTTTGCAAAAGACTTTGGAGTTGATGGAAGAGGGTTTGGATTATCAGGTTTTGACCAATATTTTTGAAATTCAAATCTTGACCCGATTTGGGATTAGCCTTAATTTTAATGAGTGTATCTTTTGCCATCGGGTTGGTCAGGCCTTTGACTTTTCTTTTAAATATGGAGCCTGCCTCTGTCCAGAGCATTATCATGAGGATGAGAGACGTTGCCATCTGAATCCCAATATCCCTTATCTTCTCAATCAATTTCAAGCCATTGATTTTGAGACCTTGGAGACCATTTCGCTCAAGCCTGAAATCAAGCAAGACTTGCGCAAGTTTATAGATCAAATCTACGAAGAGTATGTTGGAATTCACCTAAAATCAAAGAAATTCATTGATTCCCTGGCAGACTGGGGACAATTACTAAAAGAGGAAGACAAATGAAAAAAATTGCAGTAGATGCTATGGGGGGCGATTACGCACCTCAAGCCATCGTTGAGGGTGTCAACCAAGCCCTTGCTGACTTTTCAGATATTGAGATTCAACTCTACGGAGATGAAAGCAAGATCAAGCAATATCTAACAGCGACAGAGCGTGTCAGCGTTATTCATACGGATGAGAAAATTGACTCAGACGATGAGCCGACAAAAGCTATTCGTAAGAAGAAAAATGCCAGCATGGTATTAGCGGCCAAGGCTGTCAAAGAGGGGGAAGCAGACGCTGTCCTCTCAGCTGGGAACACAGGTGCCTTGTTGGCTGCAGGATTCTTCATTGTGGGTCGTATCAAAAATATCGATCGTCCAGGACTCATGTCTACCTTGCCGACCATTGATGGCAAAGGGTTTGATATGCTAGATCTCGGTGCCAATGCGGAAAATACAGCCCATCATCTGCACCAATACGCTGTCCTAGGTTCCTTCTATGCGAAAAATGTTCGTGGGATTTCGAAACCGCGTATTGGTTTGCTCAACAATGGAACAGAAAGCAGCAAGGGAGATCCGCTTCGTAAGGAAACATACGACTTGCTAGTAGCTGATGAAAGTTTGAACTTTGTCGGAAACGTGGAAGCGCGTGATCTGATGAATGGCGTTGCGGATGTTGTCGTAACAGATGGTTTCACGGGAAACGCTGTTCTCAAATCCATCGAAGGGACCGCTATGGGAATCATGGGCTTGCTTAAGACAGCTATCACAGGTGGTGGCCTTCGAGCGAAGTTAGGTGCTCTTCTTCTTAAGGATAGCCTTAGAGGTTTGAAAACACAGCTTAACTATTCAGATGTTGGTGGGGCAGTCTTGTTTGGTGTCAAAGCACCTGTTGTTAAGACCCATGGTTCAAGTGACGCCAAGGCTGTGTACAGTACGATTCGCCAGATTCGTACCATGCTCGAAACAGACGTAGTTGCTCAGACTGCGCGTGAATTTTCAGGAGAATAAAAAGATGACAGAAAAAGAAATTTTTGACCGTGTTGTAACCATTATCCAAGAGCGACAGGGAGAAGACTTTGTCGTGACAGAAGCCTTGAGTTTGAAAGATGACCTAGATGCGGACTCAGTGGACTTGATGGAGTTCGTCTTGACACTAGAAGATGAATTCGGAATTGAAATCAGTGATGAGGAAATTGACCAACTGCAAAGTGTAGCAGATGTGGTCAGAACTATTAAAGGTAAGATATAGCAAAAAGCAACATGCAAGTCATGTTGTTTTTTTGTTTGCAGAAAAAAGAAAAATGTTAAAATTTTTTGTAGAGATTGCGAATAAAGAGATAAGAAAGAAAAAAGGAGGAACGTTTATGTACGTGACCGGTTTTTATCCGTGGTTCATTAAGTGGTTTTTAAAATAAAAATGAATGAATTGTTCATTTTCGAATTGTTTTTCGAATAGATAGGTAAGAAGAAAAGGAAGGAGAGAAAAAATGATTTCAGTTATTTTTCCAATCTGGATTTTAAAATGGTTTAAAGCCTAGAAACCGTAAACTAAAAAATAGAAATAAAGGAGGAAAAAGATGGCAAATTTTGACAAAATGGAACAAAACTTTGTAGCTCTTACAGAAGAAGAGTTGATGGATGTGGATGGGGGTTCTGTTACTGCTGTGGTAGTAGGAGGTATCTTACTTATTGGCGGTATTGCTTGGGGATACTTTATGTGATAATAGGAGGATAAAATGAATATGAATAATTTAAATAATTGGACAGAGTTGACAGAAGACGAATTGATGAATACTGATGGAGGCGTGATCACAATAGCTACGATTGGTATTGGAGTGACTATTTTCCTTGGCGGTAGATTAATCGGGCAAGATTTAAAACGTAGGTTTGGATAAAAAGTGATTAGGTATGAAAAATCGAAAAAATTTAATAGGCGTACTTTTAATCATTTTTGGAGCACTCTGTGTGCTGGGTGATTTAAATGTAATTCCCTTTAAAGTTGATCAGTATGTAGGCTCAGAATTATGGATTCCAATCCTTATTTTAATGATGAGTTATTTGGATTCAGGTAAAGACAAGGTTTAAAGAGAACTATTGTTAGTGTGTGGCAAATACTATTGAATAGTCATCTTTTAGTTACTACCAATAAAAAATGGAGAAATAAATGAAGATTTCAGAAGAATTTGCAGTAATTATTATATCAGCTTCAGGAATAGTAGGGCTTTTGGTTGGAGTAGCTATTGGATTAGCCAGTATTATTTAAAAAGGAGAGAGAAATGAAAAAAATGGATGAAAAATTCGATATCATGACAGAAGCAGACTTATCTGTTACTGAGGGAGGCTTCATTGTTACTACTTCCACAGCAATAGCTTGGGGTGTATTAGGAGTAGCTTCTTATATGTATGGGCGTTATCTAGGAAGTAGACGCTAAGCTAAAAATTTGGGATAAAGTATGTAGGGAAATTAACCATGAATCACAACCTTAATCTCAATACATTGTTACCTAAACTAGCCACTATAGTTCCTTTGTTGGCAATAGCTCTTAATCTCGCGCTCCATGTGATTCGTACAGGTTCATTAGTATCCTTTGATTGGCAATGGACTTTAGTTGGCTTGCTTGCTTCGGGCTATTTTGGTATTTTTTGCAAAGATTTGTCAAAAGATAATCAAAACTATAAAAGATCAATCTGAATGAAAAGGATTTTGTGCATGTGAATGGCGGAGTTTTTCCGCCTTTCTTATCAGGTAAATAGGAGTCTACCATGAAACAATTCTTATTAGGATTTGCTGAGGGGTATTTTATCGTATCGCTTATTATCTACATCGTAACGTATTTGATTTTGAAAAATCCGATCAATACCCTATTTTATCCAGAAACCTATCCGATTCTGCTTGGGTTGTTTTATGTAGGATACAAGTACAAAACAAAAGAAAGCAAGATTGGAAATTGATGGACTATCAGATTGGAGTTTGGGATGAAAGTTGTTCAATTACTACGCAAAGCTTGGCTAGAGACCACTGTATTATTTAGCTCGATGGCTTATCTAATTATTAGAATCGTAGCTGATGTAAACAAAATAAATCTACCTACATGGTTTGAATATTTTGATATACCTACGATTTCATTATTCTTGATGACCTTTATCTTACTTTATAGAAGTGAAGAAAAAGATAACAAACGATGACAACATGAGTCTGATCTCTGTAGCTCCAGCATAAAATAAATCTTGGAGTGTTAGACCAATGAACCATAATCTGCATTTAGTGAGGAAGGTGTCCGTATGTTAAAAAAGAAGTGATCTTATTAGGGGGTCTTCTACTAGTACGCATTGTACTTTCTATCCTTCAAGTTTTAATGGACTATAGGCTATTACCAGGGAAGTATAGTGTAAATTTCATGGAAGTCTCAGACTTATTCTCTTATCCCCTACTTCTTTTAATCATTTACATAGCGGTAAAATACCATACTATTCTCAAAAGAGAAAGTAAAGAAAGTAATGAGAACCGAAATGAATAAGATTTTAAAATCCTTCATTGTATTTATTTTTCTATTTTTAATGAATATTCTCATCTTTACGATACTAGCAACTCTTGGATTTCAGGTGACAATGAGTGAAAGTAGTTATCTGGTACCACCTGTGTTTTCGTTTATCGTTTTATACACCATTCACAAAAGAAGTGGGAAAGGTAAGAAATCTTTGTAATTGAATGATCTAGGCAGGACACTTGTTCTGCCTATTTGCTTTGACTAAAAGTGCTGTTCAGGTATGAATATTGTTTTTTCAGAAATAATTTTCCGATTTCTTCTTCGTTTGGTTAAAATAATCTTACAAAGTTTTTAAGAGATTGTTAGAAAAAAGGAGATGGATATGAAATTTGGGAAAAGACACTATCGTCCTCAGGTGGATCAGATGGACTGCGGTGTAGCTTCATTAGCCATGGTCTTTGGCTACTACGGCAGTTATTACTCCTTGGCTCATCTACGAGAGTTGGCCAAGACGACCATGGATGGGACGACGGCTTTGGGCTTGGTCAAGGTGGCAGAGGAGATTGGCTTTGAGACGCGAGCGATCAAGGCGGATATGACGCTCTTTGACTTGCCAGATTTGACCTTTCCTTTTGTGGCTCATGTGCTCAAGGAAGGCAAATTGCTCCACTATTATGTGGTGATAGGTCAGGATAAGAAGACCATCCATATCGCTGATCCAGATCCTGGTGTCAAGCTGACCAAGATTTCCCGTGAGCGATTTGCGCAAGAGTGGACAGGGGTCAGTCTCTTTATGGCGCCATCTCCAGACTATAAACCTCATAAGGAGAAAAAACAGGGGCTCCTATCTTTCTTGCCCATCTTACTCAAACAGCGTGGCTTAATTACCAATATCGTCCTAGCGACACTCTTGGTAACCCTGATTAACATTGTAGGTTCTTATTATCTGCAGTCCATCATTGATAGTTACGTGCCAGACCAGATGCGATCGACGCTGGGTATTATCTCTATTGGGCTGGTCATCGTCTATATCCTCCAGCAGATTTTGTCCTACGCGCAGGAGTACCTCTTGCTGGTTCTTGGGCAACGCCTGTCAATTGATGTGATTTTGTCCTATATCAAGCATGTTTTTCACCTGCCAATGTCCTTTTTCGCGACACGCAGGACAGGAGAAATCGTGTCTCGTTTTACAGATGCCAACAGTATCATTGACGCGCTAGCGTCGACCATTTTGTCTATCTTTTTGGATGTGTCGACGATTTTGATTATCTCGCTGGTCTTGTTTTCACAAAATATGACACTCTTTTTCATTAGTCTGCTTGCCCTTCCCATCTATACGGTGATTATCTTTGCCTTTATGAAACCTTTTGAAAAGATGAATCGGGATACCATGGAAGCCAATGCGGTTCTGTCTTCTTCTATCATCGAGGACATCAACGGTATTGAGACCATTAAGTCTTTGACCAGTGAAAGTTCACGCTATCAAAAGATTGATAAGGAATTTGTAGTTTATCTGAAAAAATCCTTTACCTATAGTCGGGCAGAAAGCCAGCAAAAGGCACTGAAAAAAGTTGCCCAGCTCCTGCTCAATGTTGCCGTTCTCTGGATGGGAGCAGTTCTTGTCATGGATGGGAAAATGAGTTTGGGCCAACTGATTACCTATAATACTTTGCTTGTTTACTTTACCAATCCTTTGGAAAATATCATCAACCTACAAACCAAACTTCAGACAGCGCAGGTTGCCAATAATCGCTTAAATGAGGTTTATCTAGTAGCTTCGGAGTTTGAGGAGAAGAAAACGGTAGAAGATCTGAGCATGATGAAGGGAGAGATGACCTTCAAGCAGGTTCACTATAAGTATGGCTATGGTCGTGACGTCTTGTCGGATATCAATTTGACCATTCCGAAAGGATCTAAGATGGCTTTCGTGGGGATTTCAGGGTCGGGAAAGACCACCTTGGCCAAGATGATGGTTAATTTTTACGATCCAAGTCAGGGAGAGATTAGTCTGGGTGGTGTCAATCTCAATCAGATTGATAAAAAAGCTTTGCGCCAGTACATTAACTATCTGCCTCAACAGCCTTATGTCTTTAACGGGACGATTTTGGAGAATCTTCTCCTTGGAGCCAAGGAGGGGACGACACAGGAGGATGTTCTGCGAGCAGTCGAGTTAGCTGAGATTCGGGAAGATATTGAGCGCATGCCACTGAATTACCAGACAGAGTTGACTTCGGACGGAGCTGGAATTTCTGGCGGACAACGGCAGCGAATCGCTTTGGCGCGTGCTCTCTTGACGGATGCACCTGTCTTGATCTTGGATGAGGCAACTAGCAGTCTGGATATTTTGACAGAGAAGCGGATCGTGGATAATCTCATGGCTTTGGACAAGACCTTGATTTTCATCGCCCACCGCTTGACCATTGCTGAGCGGACAGAGAAAGTTGTTGTCTTGGATCAGGGCAAGATTGTCGAAGAAGGTACCCATGCAGACTTGCTTGCTCGAGGTGGATTTTACGCCTATTTGGTAAATAGCTAGAAAGAGGAGAAGATGCAACCAGAATTTTTAGAAAGTGCGGAGTTTTACCATCGTCGTTACCATAATTTTTCCAGTCGGGTGATTTTACCTATGTCACTTCTACTCGTGTTTTTACTGGGATTTGCAGTTTTTGCAGAGAAGGAGATTAGTTTGTCTACCAGAGCGACTGTCGAACCTAGTCGGATCATTGCCAATATCCAGTCGACTAGTAATCAACGCATTGTGGCCAATTATCTAGAAGAAAACAAACTAGTCAAGCAGGGTGATCTCCTTGTTCAGTACCAGCAAGGGGCAGAGGCTGTTCAGGTCGAAGCATACGCCAGTCAATTGGAGATGTTAAAGGATCAAAAAAAGCAGTTGGGGTATTTGCAATCCAGTTTGAAAGAGGGGAGTGATCAATTTCCAGAGGCGGATAAGTTTGGTTACCAAGAGATGTTTCGGGACTATCTCAGCCAAGCTAGTAGTCTTAGGAGTAATGTTTCTCAGCAAAATGCCAGCATTTCCTCTCAAAATGCGGCAGCAAGTCAGAGCCAAGCCGAGATTGGCAATCTTATCAGCCAAACAGAGGATAAAATCCGAGACTACAATACAGCTAAGTCAGCGATTGAAACAGGAGCTCAATTGGATAGTCAAAATGCGGCCTACTCTTTTTATCAGACCTATAAAAACCAAGCTGGAGAAGATCCGCAAGCTAAATCGCAAGTTATTGCACAGGTGGATGCACAAATTATCCAGCTAGAGTCTAGTTTAGCTACTTATCGTGTACAGTATGCGGGATCTGGAGCTCAACAAGCCTACGCAACGGGACTGGATAGTCAACTTGAATCCCTCAAGTCTCAGCAGCTAGTCAAAGTCGGCCAGGAATTAACTCTTTTGGATCAGAAAATTTTGGAGGCAGAGTCGGGTAAGAAAGTCCAAGGAGGTCTCCTAGATAAGGGGAAGATTACAGCAAGCGAGGATGGGGTACTTCACCTTAATCCTGAGACCAGTGATTCTACCATGGTTGCAGAAGGAACCCTGCTAGCCCAACTGTATCCGGTCTTAGAAAGAGAAGGCAAAACCAAACTCACAGCTTATCTCAGTTCAAAAGATGTTGCAAGGCTTAAGGTAGGTGATTCTGTTCGCTTTACTACAACCAAGGATGCCAACAAAGAGCTCGTTCTTGTTTCTGCGATTACGAATATTGATGCGACAGCCACCAAGACTGAAAAGGGAAATTTCTTTAAAATAGAGGCGGAGACAAGTCTGGCTCCTGAACAAGCAGAAGAGCTTCGCTACGGTTCAGAAGGACGTTTGACACTAATCACAGGAAAGAAAAGTTATCTGCGATACTACTTAGATCAATTTTTGAACAGAGAATAATGTTTGTTTTTAACGCGATATTATACTTTTAAAACTGTAAAATGTTTTGATTTTACAGTTTTTCTTAATATTAAAAAGAGGTATCTTCGCCTTCGTTCGCAAATTCTTGCTATTTTCGTTATTTTGTAGTAGAATGAAGTAAAGAAATACGAAAGGCGAACTTTAAAATGTCAAAAGAATTGATCTATTCGGGAAAAGCCAAGGATATCTATACAACTGAGGATGAAAATCTCATTATTTCAACTTACAAGGATCAGGCGACTGCCTTCAACGGTGTTAAGAAGGAGCAGATTGCGGGTAAAGGAGTCTTGAATAATCAGATTTCATCTTTTATTTTTGAGAAATTAAATGCTGCTGGTGTAGCGACTCATTTTGTGGAGAAGCTTTCAGATACAGAGCAACTCAATAAAAAGGTGGAAATCATTCCTTTGGAAGTCGTGCTTCGCAACTATACAGCTGGTTCTTTTTCAAAACGTTTTGGGGTGGAAGAGGGCATCGCCTTGGAGACTCCAATAGTCGAATTTTACTATAAAAATGATGATTTGGATGATCCCTTTATCAATGACGAGCATGTGAAATTCCTTAAAATTGCGGATGACCAGCAGATTGCTTACTTGAAGGAGGAAACCCGTCGTATCAATGAACTTTTGAAAGTCTGGTTTGCTGAGATTGGCCTTAAATTGATTGACTTTAAGCTAGAGTTCGGTTTTGACAAGGATGGTAAGATCATCTTGGCAGACGAATTTTCACCAGATAACTGCCGTCTGTGGGATGCAGATGGCAATCATATGGACAAGGATGTTTTCCGTCGTGGATTGGGAGAACTGACAGATGTTTATGAAGTTGTCTGGGAGAAGTTGCAGGAATTGAAATAATCTGTTTGCAAGAGCTGAAATAAAGGAATAAGAATTGATGGATAAACGTATTTTTGTTGAAAAAAAGGCTGATTTTCAGGTCAAGTCAGAGAGTTTGGTAAGAGAACTCCAGCACAACTTGGGACTGTCAACCCTGAAAAGTATCCGCATCGTGCAAGTTTATGATGTCTTTGATTTGGCTGAGGACTTGTTTGCGCCTGCAGAGAAACACATCTTCTCTGAGCAGGTGACCGACCATGTATTGGACGAAGCGGCTGTGCAAGCGGATCTTGCTAACTATGCTTTCTTTGCCATTGAAAGCCTGCCAGGGCAGTTTGACCAACGTGCAGCTTCTTCACAGGAAGCCTTGCTTTTGCTGGGAAGTTCGAGTGATGTGACGGTCAATACAGCCCAACTTTATCTGGTCAATAAAGATATTGATGCGACTGAGTTAGAGGCGGTCAAGAACTACTTGCTCAATCCAGTTGATTCTCGTTTCAAGGACATCACGACAGGGATTGCCAAGCAGGAATTTTCAGAGTCAGACAAGACTATTCCCAAATTGACTTTCTTTGAAAGCTATACAGCAGACGACTTTGCTCGCTACAAGGCTGAGCAAGGGATGGCCATGGAAGTGGATGATTTGCTCTTTATCCAAGACTACTTCAAGTCAATCGGGCGCGTGCCAACTGAGACGGAGCTCAAGGTTTTGGATACTTACTGGTCTGACCACTGCCGTCATACGACTTTTGAGACCGAGTTGAAACACATTGATTTCTCAGCTTCTAAATTCCAAAAGCAATTGCAAGCGACTTATGACAAGTATATTGCCATGCGTGATGAACTAGGTCGGTCTGAAAAGCCACAAACCTTGATGGATATGGCGACTATTTTTGGTCGTTATGAGCGTGCTAATGGTCGTTTAGACGATATGGAAGTGTCTGACGAAATCAATGCTTGCTCGGTCGAAATCGAAGTGGATGTTGATGGTATCAAGGAACCTTGGCTCCTCATGTTCAAAAACGAAACCCACAATCACCCAACGGAAATTGAGCCATTTGGTGGAGCGGCTACCTGTATCGGTGGCGCCATTCGTGACCCATTGTCAGGCCGTTCTTATGTTTACCAAGCCATGCGTATCTCAGGCGCGGGTGACATTACAGCGCCGATTTCAGAAACGCGCGCTGGGAAATTGCCACAACAGGTCATTTCTAAAACAGCGGCTCACGGTTATTCTTCGTATGGTAACCAAATTGGTCTGGCGACGACTTACGTTCGTGAGTACTTCCACCCAGGCTTTGTAGCCAAACGCATGGAGCTAGGTGCCGTTGTTGGGGCTGCTCCCAAGGGCAACGTTGTCCGTGAAAAACCTGAAGCGGGCGATGTGATTATCCTTCTTGGAGGCAAGACCGGCCGTGATGGTGTCGGTGGTGCAACGGGATCTTCTAAGGTTCAAACAGTTGAGTCTGTAGAGACTGCCGGTGCTGAGGTTCAAAAAGGGAATGCCATCGAAGAGCGCAAGATCCAACGCCTTTTCCGTAATGGCGATGTCACTCGTCTCATCAAGAAGTCCAATGACTTTGGAGCAGGGGGTGTCTGTGTGGCTATCGGTGAATTGGCAGATGGTCTTGAAATTGACCTTAACAAGGTTCCTCTTAAATACCAAGGCTTGAATGGTACAGAAATTGCCATCTCTGAATCACAAGAACGGATGGCGGTCGTGGTTCGTCCTGAAGATGTGGATGACTTCGTTGCGGAATGTAATAAAGAAAATATTGACGCGGTTGTTGTGGCAACAGTGACTGAAAAACCAAATCTTGTCATGCACTGGAATGGTGAAACCATTGTTGACTTGGAACGTCGTTTCCTTGATACAAACGGTGTGCGCGTGGTCGTTGATGCCAAGGTTGTGGACAAGGATGTCAAGCTTCCAGAAGAACGTACAACAAGCGCTGACACACTTGAAGCAGATACCCTTGCGGTTCTATCTGACCTCAACCATGCGAGTCAAAAAGGCTTGCAGACTATCTTTGACTGTTCGGTCGGTCGTTCAACGGTCAATCACCCACTTGGTGGTCGCTACCAACTCACACCAACTGAAGCTTCTGTGCAGAAATTACCAGTTCAGCACGGTGTGACGCATACTGCGTCTGTCATGGCACAAGGTTTCAACCCTTATGTGGCAGAATGGTCTCCATACCACGGTGCTGCCTATGCGGTTATCGAAGCAACCGCTCGTTTGGTTGCTGCTGGTGCAAACTGGTCTAAGGCTCGTTTCTCATACCAAGAATATTTCGAGCGTATGGACAAGCAAGCAGAGCGTTTCGGTCAGCCAGTAGCCGCCCTTCTAGGCTCTATCGAAGCACAAATCCAGCTTGGCTTGCCATCTATCGGTGGTAAGGACTCTATGTCTGGTACCTTTGAGGAATTAACCGTACCACCAACCTTGGTTGCCTTTGGGGTGACGACGGCGGATAGCCGTAAGGTGCTTTCTCCTGAGTTCAAATCTGCTGGTGAAAACATCTATTACATCCCAGGCCAAGCACTCTCTGCAGAGATTGATTTTGAACTTATTAAGTCTAATTTTGCTCAGTTTGAAGCCATTCAAAAGGCTCACAAAGTAACATCTGCATCAGCTGTCAAATATGGTGGTGTCGTTGAAAGCTTGGCTCTTGCTACCTTTGGGAACCATATCGGTGCAGAGGTGATCTTGCCTGAACTTGAAACAGCTTTGACAGCTCAATTGGGCGGATTTGTCTTCACATCTCCTGAAGAAATTGCTGGAGTAGAGAAGATTGGACAAACAAGCGCAGACTTTACACTCCTTGTCAACGGTGTGAAGCTAGATGGACACAAACTTGACAGTGCCTTCCAAGGGAAACTGGAAGAAGTTTACCCAACAGAATTTGCACAAGCCAAAGAACTGGACGAAGTTCCAGCTGTCGCTTCCGACGCAGTCATCAAAGCCAAGGAAACTATTGAAAAACCTGTGGTTTACATCCCAGTCTTCCCAGGAACCAACTCAGAATATGACTCAGCTAAGGCCTTCGAAAAAGAAGGTGCAGAGGTTAACTTGGTACCATTTGTGACCCTGAATGAAGAAGCCATTGTCAAGTCAGTTGAAACCATGGTTGACAATATCGGCAAGGCTAACATCCTCTTCTTTGCAGGTGGTTTCTCAGCTGCGGACGAGCCAGATGGATCAGCTAAATTTATTGTCAATATCCTGCTCAATGAAAAAGTGCGTGCAGCCATTGATGGCTTTATCGCTCGTGGGGGCTTGATTATCGGTATCTGTAATGGATTCCAGGCTCTAGTTAAATCAGGTCTTCTTCCATACGGAAACTTCGAGGATGCCAGCAGTACTAGTCCAACCCTCTTCTACAATGATGCCAACCAGCACGTGGCCAAGATGGTGGAAACTCGGATCGCCAATACCAACTCGCCATGGTTGGCTGGCGTGCAAGTGGGCGATATCCATGCTATCCCTGTTTCGCACGGTGAAGGGAAGTTTGTCGTGACAGCTGAGGAATTCGCAGAGCTTCGTGACAATGGTCAAATCTTTAGCCAATACGTTGACTTTGACGGCAAACCAAGTATGGATTCTAAGTACAATCCGAATGGTTCTGTAAATGCCATCGAAGGAATTACTAGCAAGAATGGCCAGATTATCGGTAAGATGGGACACTCAGAACGTTATGAAGACGGTCTCTTCCAAAACATCCCAGGAAATAAAGACCAGCACCTGTTCGCATCGGCGGTTCAATACTTTACTGGAAAGTAAGATTTGCGGTTTTTTCGATAGACAATATCCGTAATGTAAAAGCCATGTAGCTCTAGCTCTTGGTGCTACACAAATAAAAATTAGGTATAAAAAATGACATACGAAGTAAAATCTCTTAATGAAGAATGTGGTGTTTTCGGTATTTGGGGGCATCCAGATGCTGCGAAAATGGCCTATTTTGGGCTCCACAGTCTTCAGCACCGTGGTCAGGAAGGGGCAGGAATCCTCTCCAATGATCAAGGACAATTGAAGCGCCATCGTGATATGGGGCTTTTGTCAGAAGTGTTCAGAAACCCAGCTAATTTGGATAAATTGACAGGATCTGCTGCTATTGGGCATGTGCGTTATGCGACTGCTGGCGAAGCTTCTGTAGATAACATCCAGCCTTTCATTTTTCGCTTTCATGATATGCAGTTTGGGCTGGCTCACAATGGGAACCTGACTAATGCAGAATCTCTTAAGAAAGAATTGGAACAAAGAGGTGCTATTTTCAGCTCAACCTCTGATTCAGAAATCTTAGCTCATTTGATTCGTCGTAGTCACAATCCTAGTTTGATGGGTAAAATCAAGGAAGCACTCAGTCTTGTCAAAGGCGGCTTCGCTTATATCTTGCTTTTTGAGGACAAGTTGATTGCGGCGCTTGACCCTAATGGCTTCCGTCCGCTTTCGATTGGGAAAATGACCAACGGAGCGGTAGTGGTTTCCTCCGAAACCTGTGCTTTTGAAGTTATTGGTGCTGAGTGGATTCGAGATTTGAAGCCTGGAGAGATTGTGGTCATTGATGATAAGGGCATCCAGTATGATAGCTATACAGATGATACACAGTTGGCGATTTGCTCTATGGAGTATATCTATTTTGCTCGCCCTGATTCTAATATCCACGGTGTCAATGTCCATACAGCTCGCAAACGTATGGGGGCTCAATTGGCGCGTGAATTTAAGCACGAAGCGGATATCGTGGTCGGTGTGCCAAATTCCTCACTCAGCGCGGCTATGGGATTTGCGGAGGAGTCTGGTCTGCCAAATGAAATGGGTCTCATCAAGAACCAATACACGCAACGCACCTTTATCCAACCGACTCAAGAATTGCGGGAGCAAGGGGTACGGATGAAACTGTCTGCCGTTTCGGGTGTTGTCAAAGGCAAACGTGTGGTTATGATTGATGATTCCATTGTTCGTGGGACAACCTCTCGCCGTATCGTTCAGCTTTTGAAAGAAGCAGGGGCGACGGAGGTTCATGTTGCTATTGGAAGTCCTGCGCTAGCTTATCCATGTTTCTACGGGATTGATATCCAGACTCGTCAGGAGTTGATTGCGGCCAATCATACGGTCGAAGAAACCTGCCAAATCATTGGAGCAGATAGCCTGACCTATCTTTCTGTTGAAGGTTTGATTGATTCGATTGGTATTGAAACAGATGCGCCAAATGGCGGTCTCTGTGTCGCTTACTTTGACGGCGACTACCCAACTCCTCTCTACGACTATGAGGAAGACTATCGTAGAAGTTTGGAAGAAAAGACCAGTTTTTACAAATAGGCGGATGATGATTCTCCATTAAAGAAAAGGAATGAACAAAATGACGAATAAAAATGCTTATGCGCAATCCGGTGTGGATGTTGAAGCGGGTTATGAAGTTGTTGAACGGATCAAAAAGCACGTGGCTCGTACAGAACGCGCAGGTGTTATGGGAGCTCTAGGTGGTTTCGGTGGCATGTTTGACCTTTCAAAAACAGGTGTCAAAGAGCCCGTCTTGATTTCAGGAACTGACGGTGTTGGAACCAAGCTCATGCTGGCCATCAAGTACGACAAGCACGATACCATCGGTCAGGACTGTGTGGCAATGTGTGTCAACGACATCATCGCTGCAGGTGCGGAGCCTCTTTACTTCCTTGACTACGTAGCGACAGGGAAGAATGAACCAGCTAAGCTAGAACAAGTCGTTGCTGGTGTGGCAGAAGGCTGTGTGCAGGCAGGCGCTGCTCTCATCGGTGGAGAAACGGCTGAAATGCCTGGTATGTATGGTGAAGATGACTACGACTTGGCTGGTTTTGCAGTCGGTGTGGCTGAAAAATCTCAAATTATTGACGGCTCAAAGGTGGCAGAAGGAGATGTTCTTCTCGGACTTGCTTCAAGTGGCATTCACTCCAATGGTTACTCTCTTGTTCGTCGTGTCTTTGCCGACTACACAGGTGAGGAAGTCTTGCCAGAATTGGAAGGCAAGCAACTCAAGGAAGTCCTTCTTGAGCCGACTCGTATCTATGTCAAGGCTGTCTTGCCACTCATCAAGGAAGGGTTGGTCAACGGTATTGCCCACATCACGGGTGGTGGCTTTATCGAGAATGTCCCTCGTATGTTTGCGGCTGACCTAGCTGCAGAGATTGAGGAAAGCAAAGTTCCAGTGCTTCCGATTTTCAAAGCTCTTGAAAAATACGGTGAAATCAAGCATGAAGAAATGTTTGAAATCTTCAATATGGGTGTGGGACTCATGTTGGCAGTTAGCCCTGAAAATGTAGCTCGTGTCAAGGAATTGCTGGATGAACCAGTCTATGAAATTGGTCGCATCGTCAAGAAAGAAAACGAAAGTGTCATTATCAAATGAAAAAAATAGCGGTTTTTGCCTCTGGTAATGGGTCGAATTTTCAGGTGATTGCCGAAGAATTTCCGGTGGAGTTTGTCTTTTCAGACCATCGTGACGCCTATGTGCTCGAGCGTGCAGATAAGCTCGGCGTCCTGTCCTATGCTTTTGAACTCAAGGAATTTGAGAACAAGTCGGACTACGAAGCAGCCCTTGTCGAACTCTTGCAAGAGCACCAGATTGACTTGATTTGCCTCGCCGGCTACATGAAAATCGTTGGGTCCACCTTATTGGCAGCTTATGAAGGTCGGATTATCAACATTCATCCAGCCTACCTGCCAGAATTTCCAGGAGCTCATGGGATTGAGGACGCTTGGAATGCTGGTGTTGCTGAGAGTGGCGTCACCATTCACTGGGTGGACTCTGGTGTGGATACAGGCAAGGTAATCAAACAAGTCCGTGTGCCACGTCTAGCTGATGATACCATCGAAAGATTTGAAGCTCGCATTCATGAGGCAGAGTACAAGTTGTATCTAGAGGTTATTAGAGAATTGTTGGACAAGTAAATGAAAGGAAAAAACATGACTAAACGCGCCTTAATCAGCGTCTCAGACAAAGCGGGCATTGTTGAATTTGCCCAAGAACTCAAAAAACTTGGTTGGGAGATTGTCTCGACAGGTGGGACCAAGGTTGCCCTTGATAATGCTGGGGTAGATACCATTGCGATTGATGATGTGACTGGTTTCCCAGAAATGATGGACGGTCGCGTCAAGACCCTTCATCCAAATATCCATGGTGGGCTCCTCGCTCGTCGTGATCTCGATAGCCACCTTGAGGCGGCTAAGGACAATAAGATCGAGCTCATCGACCTTGTAGTTGTCAATCTTTACCCATTCAAGGAAACGATTCTCAAACCAGATGTGACGTATGCTGACGCAGTTGAAAATATCGATATCGGTGGGCCTTCTATGCTTCGTTCAGCGGCTAAAAACCACGCCAGCGTGACGGTTGTGGTAGACCCAGCGGATTATGCTGTTGTTCTTGACGAATTGTCAGCAAACGGTGAAACGACTTATGAAACTCGCCAACGTTTAGCAGCCAAGGTTTTCCGTCACACAGCTGCTTATGATGCCTTGATTGCAGAGTACTTCACAGCTCAAGTGGGTGAAGTAAAGCCTGAAAAGCTCACTTTGACCTATGACCTCAAACAATCCATGCGTTACGGTGAAAATCCTCAGCAGGATGCGGACTTCTACCAAAAAGCTTTGCCGACTGACTATTCGATTGCATCAGCGAAACAGCTCAACGGTAAAGAATTGTCCTTTAACAATATCCGTGATGCGGATGCGGCGATTCGTATTATTCGTGATTTCAAAGACCGTCCAACCGTTGTGGCTTTGAAACACATGAATCCATGTGGAATTGGTCAGGCAGATGATATCGAAACTGCTTGGGACTATGCCTATGAGTCAGACCCAGTGTCTATCTTCGGTGGGATTGTCGTTCTTAACCGTGAGGTGGATGCTGCGACAGCTGAGAAGATGCATGGCGTTTTCCTTGAAATCATCATTGCGCCAAGCTATACAGATGAAGCGCTAGCCATTTTGACCAACAAAAAGAAAAACTTGCGCGTCCTTGCCTTGCCATTTGATGCCCAAGATGCTAGTGAGGTGGAGGCAGAATACACAGGTGTGGTCGGTGGACTTCTCGTGCAAAACCAAGACGTGATCAAAGAAAGCCCAGCTGACTGGCAAGTGGTGACCAAACGCCAGCCAACCGAGACAGAAGCGACTGCTCTTGAGTTCGCTTGGAAGGCTATCAAGTACGTCAAATCAAACGGAATCATCGTAACCAACGATCACATGACACTTGGTGTTGGCCCAGGTCAAACCAACCGTGTGGCTTCTGTTCGTATTGCCATTGACCAAGCTAAAGATCGTCTTGATGGTGCTGTTCTTGCTTCCGACGCCTTCTTCCCATTTGCGGATAACGTGGAAGAAATCGCCAAAGCAGGTATTAAGGCCATCATCCAGCCGGGTGGCTCAGTACGTGACCAAGAATCCATCGAAGCTGCTGACAAATACGGCTTGACCATGGTTTTCACAGGCGTAAGACATTTTAGACATTAAGAAGACAAAAGGGAAGAAAACAGTTTCTTTCCTTTTTTTGCCTAAAACGCGGAGCGGAACGAGATTAAAACGAACGTTTGTGATATAATGTTAGTAAATAATTCGCAAAAGAGGTTGAAAGATGAAGCTGTTAGTTGTCGGTTCGGGTGGTCGTGAACATGCGATTGCTAAGAAGTTGCTTGAGTCAAAAGACGTTGAAAAGGTTTTTGTAGCTCCTGGGAATGACGGGATGACCTTAGATGGACTTGATTTGGTAAATATCTCTATTTCCGAACATTCTAAGTTAATTGAGTTTGCAAAGGCCAACGATATTGCTTGGACCTTCATCGGGCCAGATGATGCCCTTGCTGCTGGGATTGTAGATGATTTTAACAAAGCTGGTCTCAAGGCTTTTGGTCCGACTAGGGCCGCAGCGGAGCTGGAGTGGTCCAAGGATTTTGCTAAGGAAATCATGGTCAAATATGACGTTCCGACAGCAGCCTATGGCACATTTTCAGATTTCGAGGAGGCCAAGGCTTATATAGAGGAGAAAGGCGCTCCTATCGTTGTCAAGGCAGATGGTTTGGCACTTGGGAAAGGTGTTGTCGTAGCTGAAACGGTTGAGCAAGCGGTCGAAGCCGCTCATGAGATGCTTTTGGACAATAAGTTTGGTGACTCAGGCGCGCGTGTGGTTATCGAGGAATTCCTTGACGGAGAAGAGTTCTCTCTCTTTGCCTTTGTCAATGGGGACAAGTTCTACATCATGCCGACGGCTCAGGATCACAAACGTGCTTACGACGGCGACAAGGGCCCTAACACTGGTGGGATGGGTGCCTATGCGCCAGTTCCTCACTTGCCACAGAGCGTGATTGACACAGCTGTTGACACCATTGTCAAGCCAGTCCTTGAAGGGATGATCAAAGAAGGTCGTCCTTATCTTGGTGTCCTTTACGCTGGTCTTATCTTGACAGCAGATGGCCCTAAGGTGATCGAGTTTAACTCTCGTTTTGGAGATCCCGAAACTCAGATTATCTTGCCTCGTTTGACATCTGATTTTGCGCAAAATATCACAGATATTTTGGAAGGTAAAGAACCAGCCATCACGTGGACGGACAAGGGTGTGACTCTTGGTGTGGTTGTCGCATCCAAGGGCTACCCGCTAGATTATGCAAAGGGTGTCGAGTTGCCAACTAAGACAGAAGGCAATATCATCACCTACTATGCAGGGGCTAAGTTTGCGGAAAATAGCAGAGCACTGCTATCAAATGGCGGACGTGTCTATATGCTTGTCACCACAGCAGATACCGTCAAAGAAGCCCAAAACACCATCTACCAAGAACTATCCCAACAAAACACAGAAGGCCTCTTTTACCGAACCGATATCGGAAGCAAGGCCATAAAGTAAAAGTATAAAAATAACGCGACGAAGTCGCCAAATACGATAATGGTCGTCGTGGTGAAAAGACCAGAACAATTTTTGTTCTGGTCTAGGGAAAATTTGAGACCTTAGGCTCAAATTTTAGGAATGAAACCGAAGGTTTGCTTCTGTCCCCACCACCTAAGACCATTATCAAAAAAGAAGAAAAAGGAAAAATTATGACTAAACCAATTATTTCCATCATCATGGGCTCAAAATCCGACTGGGCAACCATGCAAAAAGCCGCCGAAGTCCTGGACCGCTTCGGTGTATCCTACGAAAAGAAAGTTGTCTCTGCCCACCGTACACCTGATCTCATGTTCAGACATGCCGAAGAAGCTCGTAGCCGTGGCATCAAGGTCATTATCGCAGGTGCTGGTGGCGCAGCTCATTTGCCAGGTATGGTCGCAGCGAAAACAACCCTTCCTGTCATCGGGGTACCTGTCAAGTCGCGCGCTCTTAGTGGCGTGGACTCGCTCTACTCTATCGTTCAGATGCCAGGCGGTGTGCCTGTTGCGACTATGGCTATCGGTGAAGCTGGTGCGACTAACGCCGCTCTCTTTGCCCTCCGTCTCCTTTCAGTAGAGGACCAGGCTATCGCGACAGCATTGGCAGATTTTGCAGAAGAACAAGGAAAAATCGCAGAGGAGTCTACCAATGAGCTCATCTAAAACAATCGGAATTATCGGTGGCGGTCAGCTGGGGCAGATGATGGCCATTTCAGCTATCTACATGGGGCACAAGGTCATCGCGCTGGATCCTGCGGCGGATTGCCCTGCCTCTCGTGTGGCGGAAATCATCGTGGCTCCCTATAACGATGTGAACGCCCTCCGTCAGCTGGCTGAGCGTTGCGATGTTCTCACTTATGAATTTGAAAATGTCGATGCTGACGGTTTGGATGCTGTCATTAAGGATGGACAACTCCCTCAAGGGACAGATCTGCTCCGCATTTCGCAAAATCGTATTTTTGAAAAGGACTTCCTCTCAAACAAGGCACAAGTGACAGTTGCACCCTACAAGGTCGTGACTTCTAGTCAAGACTTGGGAGACATCGACCTATCGAAAAACTATGTCCTAAAGACTGCGACTGGTGGCTACGATGGGCATGGACAAAAAGTCATTCGTTCGGAAGCAGACTTGGAAGAAGCCCGTGCACTAGCCGACTCAGCAGACTGCGTTTTGGAAGAATTTGTCAACTTTGACCTTGAAATTTCTGTCATCGTATCAGGGAATGGCAAGGATGTGACGGTTTTCCCAGTTCAGGAAAATATCCACCGCAACAATATTCTTTCAAAAACAATTGTGCCTGCTCGCATTTCAGAAAGTCTAGCTGAAAAAGCCAAAGCTATGGCAGTGAGAATCGCTGAGCAACTGAACCTCTCTGGAACCCTTTGCGTGGAAATGTTTGCGACAGCCGATGATATTATCGTCAATGAGATTGCCCCGCGTCCACACAATTCAGGACACTACTCAATCGAAGCCTGCGACTTCTCGCAGTTTGACACCCATATTCTCGGTGTTCTGGGGGCACCATTGCCAGCTATCAAATTGTATGCGCCTGCTGTGATGCTCAATGTTCTGGGCCAACACGTCGAGGCTGCTGAAAAGTATGTCGCAGAAAATCCAAGCGCCCACCTCCACATGTATGGTAAAATAGAAGCGAAGCACAACCGCAAGATGGGGCATGTGACTTTGTTTAGTGGTGTGCCAGATGAGGTTGAAGAGTTTGGGGAGTAGTGATATATGGAAAGGTTTTTTGAAGGTATGAGTAATGAAACCAAGATTACATTGGTAACACTAATCTTAACAAATATGGTTACAATTGTTCTAGCTATAATCGGTTTTTACCAAAAGAAAAATGAGCAAGCAAATCAACAAAAATTAATTCAAGAAGAAAGACAGCAGTTGCGTATCAATTCAGATAGAGATATGTATATAAAAACGATCCAAGATTTTGCTTATGTGGCTGGAAACATAGTAACTATCATTGAATCTAAAATTGGACCTTCAACGAAGAAGAAACAAGACTTGAATCCACTTTTAAACTTTGATGAGGTTTACTATAAATTTTATATATTATTGACGGATGAAGCTGATAGAAAAATACTTCAAAAGTTTCAATATCAAGTGCGTTCATTGGCTGGTTTGCCTGATCCTGAAGGGGTTGCTGTCTGGGATGAAGCTGAAGAATTTGATAAATATCAACAATCCCAAGCAGAAGGTTATATTGAACCTCCCAGAGAAATATATAATAAATTGGAAGAATGTTTGTCAATTTGCAGAAAGTTAATTAAAGAAAAAATGTCTCTAGTATTAAATGATTAGTATATTGTTGTTAAACGATTTTGTGAAGCGTTCAAAATTTTGAATGTTTAGCAGTAGAATTGAGAATTTATGAAAGTGAACATAGAAAGGAAAGTGTGCTCATACAATCGACCTCGGACGAAACTCATGGAAGAATGCTAGTGTTTCTCCTTGAGATGTAAGTAAACCTAAACTTTTAAATTTATAGAAAGGAACAAGGGCTCTCGTATTCTCTAAACTGAATACGGGCTACGGACTTGATCAATTCTTATGATTCAAATAATAGTCAACGCATTTGTTGAAAAAGAGAAGACTGGAGCAGTCGTTGAAGTCTTGTATGCTAGTAGCGATCACGAAAAAATGAAAGCTAAGTATGAAGAGCTGGTTGCTCAATATCCTGAAAACTATTTAGCAATTTATGATTTACCATTGGATACAAATCTCAACGAATTACCTCACTACCCATCCGTGCTTATTGGGAAAGAAGATTTCTAGTGAGTTATTATTAGAATTAGAAGGAATTGTTATGGAAAATTTAAAAAAATTTTGCTTTTGCCTATTTAATATTGCTTATCCATTAGTTGCATTTTATTTAACTAATAACATTGTAATGAATTTAAAGGATATTAATATTGATGTATTTGGTGCTCTATTATTAAGTATATTCTTAATTATACCTTATGCAATTTTAAAATTCCTAAGTTGCTTTAGAAAAAGTACTCATCAATATTATTTCATTGTTGAAAATGTGTGGTTAATGATTTTTACAATTATTAGTCTAAGAAACCCTGATATGGAATATGCTGTCAATGTTTGGGGAATGGCTTTTGTTGGAATTACTATAGTAGATACGATTCATAAAATACTTGAAGATAGAAAAAGTTCAAACATTTGAACTCGAGCACTCAATCTTTGATAGAATGAAATAAACAAAAGAGGGACTAGAGTTCTCGTGTTTACAAAACTAAATACGGATTATGGTTACCGACTTGGTTAATCATTATGATTCAAATAATCGTTAATGCTTTTGTTGAGAAGGATAAGACTGGAGCTGCCGTTGAAAACTTGTTTGCAAGTGCCGTCCATGGCAATGTGCAAACTAAACGTGATGAATTAGTTGCACAATATACCCCGAAAACTATTTGGCGATTTGCGATTTATCATTGGCTACTATTCTCAATGAATTACCTAACTACCCATTTGTGTTTATTGGAAAAGAGGAGTTTGAGTGAAGAATGCATTATAATTTTAAGTTTATTTTAGTTTTTCACTAAATGAGCTACGAGGAAGGATGGTAAGTTTCAGGAATGGAGTTTATTGATGTTTTAAATAAAGAAAGTTGGAAATCAGTATACAGATTCCAAAAATCTGAGTCTAATTACGCGGTATGTTGCTGTATATGTGAATATAGCGGAACTGATATGGATTTAGAGGAAGCTGAACTTTCTGAACGTATTGATTTTACATTATTGGTTCCACTAGTAGTTTATAAGACAAATGATCAAAAATTCAGAAAATGGTTAATTGAATCTGGAGGCAAACCTTATAATTTTGGTGAATTACCTACTACATATAAATCATTAACAAATGTCAAATCTTACATAAGTGATTATTGTTTAAAAATAGAATTTAAAAAAAATGGTGTCCAAGAAGTAATTTCATTTGAACTTTCTGAAGAAGAAAGAAAGTTTATGAGTAGTGTAAGTACATTTAGTTTTGTAGTGGAGTCAAGGACACACACTACTGTAGGTAGAGTTAAATTTTCTACATCTGATGATGACCAACCTATATTTCCCATGTCTAAAATTTCAATAACTGACAATAAATTTGAGCAAAAAATTTCGTCTATTGTAAATAATATTAACCGTCTAAAACAGGTAATTCCTGGTAATTTCAACAACTATTTAGATATTATAGGTTCATCTGACTATGAAGTATACCAATCGACAACTAGTGGTGAATCACTACCCTCAAAATCAAATTTAAAATTGGGAAAATTATGTTATTCTTGTAATAAACCGGAAATAACGAGAGAACATTGCTCTCCTAAGTGGATGTCAGATAACTACCATGTCAAACCTCTTATAGGTAATATATTTTGTAGGGATTGTAACCAGTGGTTTGGCCAGTTTTTTGAAAAAGATGCACTAAATATCTTAACCATAAATAACCGTATAACTGAATTACAGCGTCTATTTATCAGTAAATGGTGTATAAAGACAGCAATAACAATGTCTATTGCGTCTGGAGTAGCTGTTAATCCAGTATGGTTACCACAGTTAAGAAATGAAAGATTTCCTGAAGGTTTTGAAGTGTACTTCAATCCTAATATTAAATTGAATGAACCAGGCTTTAATTATGGCGTGAGTAGATTTAACAAGCAGTTGTCTCGAGAGAATTTATTTTTATTTACTTTAGCATGTAAAGATTTTTCATTGGTTGTTATTAATAAGAATGGAAAAATGATTCCTTCTATACCATTTTATAAGTTATATCCAGAATTTGCGAATGGTTCGGGTAATAATGTTAATGATTTTGCTGATCTACATCAAATATTACATGAAATATTAGCAGATGAGAAAACTAAGGAGTTCCAGCTTCCAATTCGCATTCACAAAAATAACTAGCTAATGTAGTGTCATACTTCTAAAATATGTAAAGGCTATAATTTTTATTTTCCGCCCCAATTGGGAACAGAAAATAAAAGATTGAAAGCAAGAAAGGAGAAGAGGGCAAGTTTAAGCGTTTGAACTCGTGCTAAAAGCATCTCTCCTGTAAAAAATAACTTTAAAACTAGAAAGGAAAGGACATCAGGTTCCACTAACTTGAACCTGGACGGAAAGCTCGGAATTTAGATAATCCGCCTGGGATGCAAGCATCCTGCGTTGGGTTCCTAAAATTCAGTTGCTTTCTGGTCGTCCTTGGTATCTTAAATTATGATCAACCGTTACTCTCGCCCAGAGATGGCGAACATTTGGAGTGAAGAAAATAAATACCGTGCTTGGCTTGAGGTGGAAATCTTGGCTGACGAGGCATGGGCTGAGTTGGGGGAAATCCCTAAGGAAGATGTGGCTTTGATTCGCGAAAAGGCGGACTTTGACATCGACCGTATTTTAGAGATTGAGCAGGAGACGCGCCACGATGTGGTGGCTTTCACGCGTGCGGTTTCTGAGACTCTTGGTGAAGAGCGCAAGTGGGTTCACTATGGCTTGACTTCTACCGACGTGGTCGATACTGCCTATGGTTACCTCTACAAACAAGCCAACGACATCATCCGTCGTGACCTTGAAAACTTCACCAACATCATCGCTGACAAGGCTAAGGAGCACAAGTTCACCATCATGATGGGTCGTACCCACGGTGTGCACGCTGAACCTACAACCTTTGGTCTTAAATTGGCGACTTGGTACAGCGAAATGAAGCGTAACATCGAGCGTTTCGAGCATGCGGCGGCTGGTGTGGAAGCTGGTAAAATCTCTGGTGCGGTTGGAAACTTTGCTAACATCCCACCATTTGTTGAGCAATATGTCTGCGACAAACTTGGTATCCGTGCTCAAGAAATCTCTACACAGGTCCTTCCTCGTGACCTTCACGCTGAGTACTTTGCAGTTCTTGCTAGTATCGCAACTTCTATCGAGCGTATGGCGACTGAGATTCGTGGTTTGCAAAAGTCTGAGCAACGCGAAGTAGAAGAATTCTTTGCCAAAGGGCAAAAAGGGTCTTCAGCAATGCCTCACAAACGCAACCCTATCGGTTCTGAAAACATGACAGGTTTGGCGCGTGTTATCCGTGGTCACATGGTGACGGCCTATGAAAACGTCGCTCTCTGGCATGAACGTGATATTTCCCACTCATCAGCTGAGCGTATCATCACACCAGATACAACCATTTTGATCGACTACATGCTCAACCGCTTTGGAAATATCGTCAAAAACTTGACGGTCTTCCCAGAAAACATGATCCGCAACATGAACTCAACTTTCGGTCTTATCTTTAGTCAACGTGCTATGTTGACCTTGATCGAAAAAGGTATGACACGTGAGCAAGCCTATGACTTGGTGCAACCAAAAACGGCCTACTCTTGGGATAATCAAGTAGACTTTAAACCGCTTCTCGAAGCAGATCCAGAAGTGACATCACGCCTGACTCAAGAGGAAATCGACGAAATCTTCAACCCTGCATACTACACTAAACGAGTGGATGATATCTTTGAACGTATCGGACTGGGTGACTAATCATAACAACAAAAAGCGAGATTCAATCTCGCTTTTTTGTATTCTTGTCGAAGAGGTTTAATCCTCTTTTCTCTTAGTGAGTCCGTAGGCTGCTAGCGTAGCCATGAGTCCTACTGCGACCAAGCCTGCAGAGTCTTGGCTTCCTGTTGCAGGGAGTTGTTTTTCTTCTGCTTTGCTAGTAGTTGGTTCAGCTTGCTCAGTTTTCTCAACGGCAGTTCCGACTTCGACAACCTGAGCGACCGCTTCCTGCGATACTGCACTATTGACAAGGGTTCTTTCTTCCTTGCCGTCAGCAGTAGTGCTGACAGAGTAGAAAATCGTACGGCGACCATTTACTCCAGCAACGACTACTTGCGTTTGTCCGAGTGGTAATTGAGGATTTTCACGTGTCACAGTAGTGAACGGAATTTCTTCTTCTTGGATATCCAGTCTTGGTTTCGCTTCGGCAGCTGGAGCAAGACCGTGTTCGTCTCCTACATGGGTTACAAGGGTTCCGACTTCAATAACTTGGGTCACTGCTTCTTGAGTCACAAGGCTATCTACAAGAGTTTTCACTTCCTTACCGTCAGCACTAGTGCTCACAGAGTAGTAATGACTGCGACGGCCGTTAGCGCCTTTAGTAACGACTTGAGTCTTCCCTTTGAGCAAGAGTGGATTTTCACGTGTCACAGTAGTGAACGGAATTTCTTCTTCTTGGATATCCAGTCTTGGTTTCACTTCGACAGCTGGAGCAAGGCCACTTTCATCCCCTTTGTGGATAATAGGGGCACCGATTTCAACCACTTGGGTCACAGGTTCTTTGGTTACTTGGCTATCTAGAACGGTTTCTGTTTGTTTACCATTTTCAGTAAGGACAGAGATGTAATGAGTGCGTTCACCATCTACACCTGGTGTGATGATCTTTTCCTGACCGGCTGGAAGATTCGGATTTTCCTTCTTGATGACCTCAAATGGAATCTTTTCTGCTCTTGTGATGAGTTCCGGTTTGGTTTCAACATTGGCAGCTAGTTCGTTTTCATCGAGGCTTCCTGAGTGGGTTGCTGCTGGTTTGAGGCCTAGGCGGGCTGCCTTGAGTTTGGCTACGAGAGCGTCTAACTCGGCTTGTTTGTTACGGTTGAGGTTGTAGTTGAGAGCTTCTTTAGCTGCATTTAAGGCGTCCAAGCTTTCCTTGCTGTATCCATCCAAGCTTGCAGGGATTTGAGCAAGTTCCTCACGGAGAGCATTGTAGTTAGCGCGGAAGTAGTCTTTGTTATTGTCTGCAAAGGCAGTCATGAGTTCAAAGATTTCTTCTTCCTTATACTCAGCACTTGGTCTATCTGCCCAGATGGCAAGCATGCTTCCAACTGTTGGAAGGTCTACCTCAGGATATTTGGTAGATGCAAGCTGGTTAAATGGTGTTTTTTTAGTGTTTTCAATTGCTTTTTTGAGGAAACCGCCACCATCTTCAGGTTTTTGGCCGAGAATGTAGTACCAGTCTCCGTTAGTATTAAGGAATTTATAGCCTTTGCTTGCAAGGTACTGAGGAGATGCAAGGTTGTAGCCCCACCATCCTTTAGACCAGTAAGAGATGATGGCATCCTTGTCAAACTCAACATCGTCCTTGTCCTCGTAGTAGAAGCCATCGTTGAAGGCCATTGGTTGAAGGCCTCTTTCTTCGGCCATAGCAGCAAGGGTGTTAGAGTACTCAGCAAATTTGCCATAGAGTCCATACCATTTGAGGTAGTACCAGCCTTGAGCGTTGGTGGCATCATTGGCATATTCGTCTGTACCGTAGTTGAAGATCTTTGTCTTGCCTGCAAAGAAGTCCATGTACTTGCCGATGAGGGCTTTGACAAAGTTCATCGCCTCTTCGTTTTCGAGGTCCATAGTTGTTTTGGAGACCTTGTCAAAGTTGGCTTGAGGATTCTTGATTCCAAGTTTTTCCATAGCGACGAGCATGGCATCCATGTGACCTGGGCTGTTGATCGCTGGGATGAGTCCGAGGCCTTTTGATTTTGCGTATTCAATCAATTCAGTGATTTCAGCTTGGCTAAGAGTAGTTCCGTTTGGATCATCGTAGTAAGCTTTTGTTCCTTCGATGATGGCCTTTTTGACATCATCACTTGCATAAGTTTTTCCGTTAGCTGTGATGGTCATGTCATCAAGGAGGAAGCGAAGTCCATCATTTCCTAGGAGAAGATGCACATCAGAGTAGCCGAGCTCGCTCGCCTTGTCTACGATGCGTTTGAGTTGGTCGAGCGTGAAGTACTTACGTCCAGCATCGATGGAGATTACCTTGTTCTTGGCAAGTTTTTCAACTTCACGTTTCGCGTCTTCTTCTTTTTGAGCTTCTGGTGTGAAGGTCAAATTGCTGACAGCTTCTTGGAGTTTCGCGATTGCTTGGTCAATGGTGTCTTGTTGGGCACGGCTGAGGTTGCTATCGAGTGAGCGAATGGCTTTTTCAGCTTCTTTGACAGCTGCGACACTTTCTGCAGTATAGCGGTTAAGGTCTGTTGGTACTTCTTTCAGAGCTTGCTCAGCAGACTCATAGTCGGCAGCAAAGTATTCAGCATTGGCATTTGCGAAGCTACGCATAAGTTTGAAGAGGCGTGATGGTGAATAGCGTGCAGATGGGGTGTCCGCCCAAGCAGCTACCATACCCCCGATGAATGGAATATCTGCTCCTTCAGATTTTGGTATAGAAGTAATTGGAGTGTTCTTGATACCATTGAGTCCTTGATCGAGGTTGTACCAGCCTTGGCCGTCGGCATTTCGTCCGAGAACATAGTACCAAGCATCGTTGGTGTTAAGGATTTGGTGGCCTTTTTCAACTAGAAGTTTAGAAGAAGCGACGTCGTATCCGCCCCATCCACCAGTCCACATAGAAACGATGATGTCTTTGTCAAAAGTACCAAAGCTAGTATCACTATTGTAGTAGATGCCGTCGTTAAAGGCCATTGGTTTGAGGCCGTGAGATTTGACGATACGAGCAAGGTCATTGGCATAGGCGATAAATTTCTCATATCCTTTTTCAGGATAACCTTCATTTGGATAATATTTATCAGCCTGAAGAACGCTCCATCCCTTGGCGTTTGTAGCATCGTTGGCATACTCGTCGAGTCCGATATTGAAAATGTCAGATTTGCCAGCGAAGTAAGCAGCATACTTGTCAATCAGAGCCTTGGTAAATGCAACTGCTTCTTTGTTATCAAGGTCAACGGTACGAGCAGATTCCTTATCAAAGTAGGTAAAGTTTGGTTTTTGGATGCCTAGTTCTTTCATGGCATGCAAAATCGCATCCATGTGGCCAGGGCTGTTTACAGTTGGGATGAGACCAATACCTTTATTTTTAGCATAGTTGATCAAGTCCGTCATCTGACTTTCTGTCAAATGGTTGCCGTTTGGATCCTTGTAGTAGGCATCCGTTCCGTTTTCGAGTGCACGTTTGACATCATCACTTGCATAGGTTTTACCATTGGCTTTGATCGTCATGTCGTCCAGCATGAAACGCATGCCATCATTTCCAACTAGTAGATGGAGATCAGTATAGCCGTAGTGTTTGGCTTTGTCGATGATTTCTTTGAGTTGCTCAGGTGAGAAGTACTTGCGTCCAGCATCGATTGAGATCATTTTTCTTTTCGCCAGTTTTTCATTTACCTGACTTGCTCGTTCAGTGCTAGGAGCAACCACTGCTGGTGTAACGACTTCATTTTTCTTTTCTGAAGAAGTGCTTTCAGCAGGAGTTTCAGCTGGAGCAGGGCTTTCTTTCTCGGCAGTAGGAGTTGGAGCAGTATTTTCTGTCACAACTGGTGCGCTTGACTCTTCTGTTGTTGGAGTAACTGTTCGAGGAGCCTCCTGGTCTTCTTTGACCTCCTCTTTTACAGGCTCGTCAGCCTTTTCTTCCAATTTTTCTGGAACTTTGGAGTCTACAGCTTCCTTGACTGCTTGTGGACTCTCCTGAATAGTTTGAACAGTTTCTTCAGCTGTTGGAGCTGGAGTAATCCCGTCAGCAGATACGACTTGGGTACCAAAAGCAAATCCTATGAGTACAGAAGCTGCTCCAATCGCGTACTTACGAATGGAGAAGCGCTGTTTCTTTTCTAGTTTCATGATAAAACCTCCCTGTTATTATATTGTATGATAGCGTTTACACAAAACTATTTTCATTTTATTATCTAAGATATAAAAAGTCAAGCGGCTTTATGAAAGAACTATAATAAATGGAGGAAATCATAAGATTTAGGAAAAAATTATCAAAAAACTAAAAACAAGGAAAATCTAGCCAATATTTAACTTGTTTTTAGTAAAAGCACTACTAATTAAAGAATTACCCTTCGTCATATGTTCATACTAAATGGTGCATGCTATAATGAACATAGAAAAAGCCTGAGCTAGGCTCAAGCTTTTTCTTAATGACCTCGATCACACGAGATGAATTTGATTTTGTAGTAGTCAGCTCGCTTATAAGTTTCACTATAGGCAAGGACTTGGCCAGTGGCTTCAAGTTTTGTAGTCTTTGTTTGGAAGACAGTTGGAAATTGTGTATCAATTCCCAACGTAGAAGCAGCATGCTCGGGTGTTGGGAATGCGATTTCGTTGATTTCCTCAAAATGCTCATCAGTCATGTGAATGCGGTAATCCAATTTGAAACGTTTATAGATAGAACTATAATAGTCAAGATTCGGATAGTTGGCGTTGATATATTGTTCGGGAATATAAGAAGTGTGGTAGATATAGGTCACACCGTTAGTTTGACGTGTCCGTTCGATCTTGTAGTAGAACTGGTCTCCACGCAAACCAAGTTTTTCCAAATATTCAAGCTTATTTCCACGTTCGATAGAAAGGACAGTTACCTTATCGTCTTTTGTTTCAAAAATTTCTACGTCTGAAAACTCAACGAGTTTGTGCTTACGAGCGCGTGAAACAAAAGTTCCTTTTCCTTGTTGGCGGACAATATAGCCATCTTTGGCAAGGTCGTTCAAGGCACGAACAACTGTGATAGAACTGACATCATACATGGCGATCAACTCTGCTTCAGTATAAAACTTGTCTCCACTCGCAAATTGACCTGAGATGATTTTATTCTTGAGTTCGTCTTTAATATATTGGTATTTTGGAATAGCCATAATTGCACCTCAATTTTTTTCTTTCTCCTTCTTTGATTTTACCACAAACACAAAGAAAATAGTAGCATTTAGATGAAAAAATAACATAATACATTAAAAATATTATTTTGCACATATATAAAAGCGCCGTCAAAACAGAGGTCGTGCAAAAGCCCTCATTTCATGCTATTTTTAGACAATTTTGGTAAAAAAGAAGTAAAAAAATAGAAAAATTTTAAAGAATTTTCTAAAACCTATTGACAAATGCAAAAGATTTGATTATAGTTAATATTATAATAAATGAAAGCGCAAACTTAATTCGTCAGAGGTAATAACATGACAAGATTTAAAATTGAGGACGATTTCTATTTAGACGAAAAACCGTTCAAGATTTTGTCCGGCGCCATTCATTATTTTAGGATTCCAGCAGAGGATTGGTATTATTCTCTCTATAACTTAAAGGCGCTTGGCTTTAATACAGTCGAGACCTATGTGGCTTGGAATTTACACGAACCTGTTGAAGGGGAGTTTGATTTTGAAGGTGCCAGAAATTTGGAGAGATTTCTTCAAATTGCACAAGATCTGGGTCTCTACGCCATTGTACGCCCGTCTCCATTTATCTGTGCGGAATGGGAATTTGGTGGCTTGCCGGCTTGGCTCTTGACCAAGGACATGCGAATTCGCTCGTCTGACCCGGCCTACATCGAGGCTGTTGCTCGCTATTATGACCAATTATTGCCAAGGCTTGTACCCCGCTTGTTGGATAATGGCGGAAACATTCTCATGATGCAAGTCGAAAATGAATATGGCTCTTATGGAGAAGATAAGTCTTATCTACGAGCGATTCGGAAATTGATGGAAGACCGAGGGATTGATTGCCCACTCTTTACTTCAGATGGTCCATGGAGGGCTACTCTGAAAGCCGGAACCTTGATCGAAGACGACCTCTTTGTGACAGGGAACTTCGGTTCTAAAGCTCCGTACAACTTTTCACAGATGCAGGAATTCTTTGATGAGTATGGTAAGAAATGGCCCCTCATGTGTATGGAATTCTGGGATGGTTGGTTCAACCGTTGGAAAGAGCCTATCATCACACGGGATCCTAAAGAATTGGCAGAAGCTGTTCGAGAGGTATTGGAACAAGGCTCTATCAACCTTTACATGTTCCATGGCGGAACAAACTTTGGTTTCATGAATGGTTGCTCGGCTCGAGGAACTCTAGATTTACCACAAGTCACATCTTACGACTATGATGCCCTTCTCGATGAAGAAGGAAATCCAACTGCTAAATACCTAGCAGTCAAGAAGATGATGGCAACACACTTCCCAGAGTATCCACAGTTGGAACCACTTTACAAGGAAAGCATGGAAATGGAATCCATTCCACTAGTCGAAAAAGTGTCCTTGTTTGAAACCCTGGATAGTCTCTCTAGTCCTACTGAAAGCCTCTATCCAAAAGCGATGGAAGAACTTGGACAAAGCTATGGCTACCTTCTCTACCGCACTGAGGCAAGTTGGGATGCAGAAGAGGAACGCCTCCGTATCATCGATGGACGTGACCGAGCTCAACTCTTTGTAGATGGTCAATGGATTGCTACTCAATACCAGACAGAGATTGGTGAAGACATCTACTGTCAGGGCAATCGAGAAGGCTGTTCAGAGATTGATATCCTGATCGAAAATATGGGGCGTGTTAACTATGGACACAAGTTCTTAGCAGATACGCAACATAAAGGAATTCGTACAGGTGTCTGCAAAGATCTACATTTCTTACTGAATTGGAAACAATATCCACTGCCACTGGATAATCCTGAGAAGATTGATTTTTCAAAAGGATGGACAGAAGGACAACCAGCCTTTTACGCTTTCGACTTTACGGTCGAAGAGCCGAAGGATACCTACTTAGACTTGTCTGAGTTTGGTAAGGGAGTTGCCTTTGTCAACGGGCGCCACCTAGGGCGTTTCTGGAACGTCGGCCCGACCCTCTCACTTTATATCCCTCATAGCTATCTCAAGGAAGGTGCTAACCGCATCATCATCTTTGAAACTGAGGGCGAATATAAAGAAGAGATTCATTTAACTCGTAAACCTACACTAAAACACATAAAGGGGGAAAACTTATGACAATTGTAGGATGCCGTATCGATGGACGTTTGATCCATGGTCAAGTAGCCAATCTTTGGGCTGGAAAACTAAATGTTTCACGCATTATGGTTGTAGACGACGAAGTTGTTAACAACGATATTGAAAAGAGTGGTTTGAAACTTGCGACACCACCAGGTGTGAAACTCAGTATCTTGCCAGTTGAGAAAGCAGCAGCAAATATCCTTGCTGGTAAATACGATAGCCAACGTCTCTTTATCGTTGCACGTAAACCAGACCGTTTCCTTGGTTTGGTCGAAGCAGGTGTTCCGCTTGAAACACTCAACGTCGGCAATATGTCTCAAACACCAGAAACTCGCTCTATCACACGTTCTATCAACGTGGTAGACAAGGATGTGGAAGACTTCCACAAACTAGCAGAAAAAGGTGTGAAACTCACTGCTCAAATGGTTCCAAATGATCCAGTTTCAGACTTTTTGAGCTTATTAAAATAGGAAAAAATTTTTAGGAGGTCATTGTTATGATACAATGGTGGCAAATTTTACTTCTCACTTTGTACTCAGCTTATCAAATCTGTGATGAGTTGACAATCGTTTCATCTGCAGGTTCCCCTGTATTCGCTGGTTTTATTACTGGTTTGATCATGGGAGATGTGACAACTGGTTTGTTTATCGGTGGTAGCTTGCAGTTGTTCGTTCTCGGGGTTGGTACCTTCGGTGGTGCTTCTCGTATCGACGCAACTTCTGGTGCGGTTCTTGCAACAGCATTCTCTATCTCTCAAGGTATTGATACAGACCTTGCGATTACAACAATCGCTGTACCAGTAGCGGCACTTTTGACATACTTCGACGTTCTTGGACGTATGACAACTACTTTCTTTGCACACCGTATTGATGCTGCGATCGAACGCTTTGACTACAAAGGTATCGAACGCAACTACCTACTTGGTGCGCTTCCATGGGCTCTTTCTCGTGCCCTTCCAGTATTCTTCGCTCTTGCTTTTGGTGGTGCTTTCGTACAATCAGTAGTAGACCTTGTTAAAGAATACCAATGGGTTGCAGACGGTTTGACACTTGCAGGTCGTATGCTTCCAGGTCTTGGATTTGCAATCTTGCTTCGTTACCTTCCAGTTAAACGTAACCTTCACTACCTTGCAATGGGATTTGGTTTGACAGCTATGTTGACTGTCCTTTACTCATATGTAACAGGTCTTGGTGGAGCTGTTGCGGGTATCCTTGGTACTCTTCCTGCTGATGTTGCTGAAAAGATTGGCTTTGCTAACAACTTCAAAGGTTTGTCTATGATCGGTGTTTCTATCGTAGGTATCTTCCTTGCAGTTGTTCACTTTAAGAACAGCCAAAAAGTAGCTGTAGCAGCACCTTCTACACCATCAGAAAGTGGGGAAATCGAAGATGACGAATTCTAATTACAAACTTACAAAAGAAGATTTTAATCAAATCAACAAACGTAGCTTGTTTACTTTCCAATTAGGTTGGAACTACGAACGTATGCAAGCTTCTGGTTACCTTTACATGATCTTGCCTCAATTGCGTAAAATGTATGGGGATGGAACTCCTGAATTGAAAGAAATGATGAAAGTTCATACTCAATTCTTCAATACTTCACCATTCTTCCACACAATTATCGCTGGTTTTGACCTTGCCATGGAAGAAAAAGATGGTGTGGGTTCAAAAGATGCCGTTAACGGTATCAAGACAGGTTTGATGGGACCATTTGCTCCTCTTGGAGATACAATCTTTGGTTCACTTGTACCTGCTATCATGGGATCTATCGCAGCAACTATGGCTATCGCAGGTCAACCATGGGGTATCTTCCTTTGGATCGCAGTTGCAGTTGCTTATGACATCTTCCGTTGGAAACAATTGGAATTTGCCTACAAAGAAGGGGTTAACCTTATCAACAACATGCAAAGTACCTTGACAGCTTTAATTGACGCTGCATCTGTACTTGGTGTCTTCATGATGGGTGCTCTTGTAGCAACAATGATCAACTTTGACATTTCTTACAAATTGCCAATCGGTGAAAAGATGATTGACTTCCAAGACATCTTGAACTCAATCTTCCCACGCTTGCTTCCAGCAATCTTTACTGCCTTTATCTTCTGGTTGCTTGGTAAGAAAGGTATGAACTCTACTAAAGCGATCGGTATCATTATCGTTCTTGCAGTAGGTCTTTCATTCATCGGTAAATTCTTGCTTGGAATGGGCGCATAATTTATGAGTAAATCATTAATTTTGGTGAGTCATGGTCGTTTCTGTGAAGAACTGAAAGGTAGCACAGAAATGATCATGGGTCCACAAGACAACATTCATGCAGTGGCTCTTCTTCCAGAAGATGGTCCAGAAGAATTTACTGCAAAATTTGAAGCTGCTATCGAAGGATTGGATGATTTCCTAGTCTTTGCGGACCTTCTCGGCGGAACACCTTGTAACGTGGTAAGCCGTTTGATCATGGAAGGTCGCGACATTGAACTCTACGCAGGGATGAATCTTCCAATGGTGATTGAATTTATCAATGCTAGCCTTACAGGCGCAGATGCGGACTACAAGAACCGTGCTGCAGAAAGCATCGTGAAAGTCAATGACCTGTTAGCGGGCTTCGATGATGACGAAGATGAATAAGATGTGACTTAGAGCATCTTATATAGAATATACATGGGAATGGGAGTCAATCCCATTCCCATATTTTCAATAGGAATGAAACAATAATAGATTAGAGGAACTCTATGCTAAATTACACAAAAGAAGAATTACTTGAACTGGGTGCAGAAATCACGACTCGTGAGATCTACCAACAGCCTGATGTATGGAAAGAAGCTTTTGAAGCCTATCAAGCGAAACGTGAAGAAATTGCAACCTTTTTGCAAGGTATCGCTGATAAACATGACTATATCAAGGTCATCTTGACGGGTGCTGGTACTTCCGCTTATGTGGGAGATACCTTGGTGCCATACTTTAAGGAAGTCTATGACGAACGCAAATGGAATTTCAATGCCATTGCGACAACTGATATTGTTGCCAATCCAGAAACCTATCTGAAAAAAGATGTGGCTACTGTCCTTGTTTCCTTTGCTCGTAGTGGAAATTCACCTGAAAGTGTGGCGACGGTTGATTTGGCTAAAGACTTGGTTGACGACCTTTACCAAGTGACCATTACATGTGCTGCAGAAGGGAAATTAGCTCTTCAAGCTCATGGCGATGACCGCAATCTCTTGCTCTTGCAACCGGCTGCTTCTAATGACGCTGGGTTTGCCATGACTTCTAGCTTTACGTCCATGATGTTGACAGCTCTCTTGGTCTTTGATCCTACAGAATTTGCTGTTAAATCTGAAC
This sequence comes from Streptococcus mitis, assembly GCF_003942695.1. Taxonomy (GTDB): domain Bacteria; phylum Bacillota; class Bacilli; order Lactobacillales; family Streptococcaceae; genus Streptococcus; species Streptococcus mitis_BD. Next base: position 909 of record NZ_RJNU01000009.1, on the reverse strand, counting down.
GTTTTGGAGTTGTTTCTAGTCTTGCCCGTAAAGTTCTAGACAATGCAGCAGATGTTAAAGAGCTGGTTGAACTTGACTTTAACCGTGTTATCTACCTGGGCGCTGGTCCTTTCTTTGGCCTTGCTCATGAAGCTCAGCTCAAGATTTTGGAATTAACTGCTGGTCAAGTGGCGACCATGTATGAGAGCCCAGTTGGCTTCCGTCACGGTCCAAAATCATTGATCAACGAAGATACCGTTGTTTTGGTCTTTGGCACAACGACAGACTACACTCGCAAGTACGACTTGGACTTGGTTCGTGAAGTGGCTGGTGACCAGATTGCTCGTCGTGTTGTGCTCTTGAGTGATCAAGCCTTTGGTCTTGAAAATGTCAAAGAAGTAGCCCTTGGTTGTGGTGGTGTCTTGAACGATATTTACCGTGTCTTCCCTTACATCGTTTATGCTCAACTCTTTGCCCTCTTGACTTCACTCAAGGTAGAAAATAAACCAGATACACCGTCTCCTACAGGTACAGTAAACCGTGTGGTACAAGGTGTGATAATTCATGACTATCAAAAATAAGGAAGTGTCTATGAGTAAATTACAATTAAGTCCCAATAAAGTAGCCTGCCTGCAAAAACTTTCTGACGAGAACGGCATTATCTCCGCTCTTGCCTTTGATCAACGTGGTGCTTTGAAACGCCTCATGGCTCAATACCAAACAGAAGAGCCAACAGTGGCTCAAATGGAAGAACTCAAAGTCTTGGTTGCAGATGAATTGACCAAATACGCATCATCTATGCTTCTCGACCCAGAGTATGGACTTCCAGCTACAAAAGCGCTTGATCCAAATGCTGGTCTTCTCCTAGCTTATGAGAAAACTGGCTACGACACAACAAGCACTAAACGCTTACCAGACTGCTTGGATGTT